>JAQGPI010000214.1 GCA_028293175.1 Verrucomicrobiaceae bacterium
AGAGACCATCATCGGCCGCTCTGGCCCTATGCAGGATGTGTTCAAGATGATCGGCCGCGTCTCGCGCTCTGATGCGCCCGTGATGATCACCGGCGAAAGCGGCTGCGGCAAGGAACTGGTAGCGCGCGCCATCCACAAGTTCAGCCCACGCACTCAGAAGGAATTCGTGGCGATCAACGTCACCGCCATTCCGGATAACCTCTTGGAGAGCGAGCTCTTTGGCCACGAAAAAGGCAGCTTCACCGGGGCCATGGTCCAGCGCATGGGCCGTTTCGAACAATGCGATGGCGGCACCTTGTTCCTGGATGAAATCGGCGACATGCCGCTCACCGTGCAGAGCAAGCTGCTGCGCGTGCTGCAGGAAGGCGAACTCTGCCGCGTGGGCAGCAATCAGACCCTCAAAACGGATGTGCGGGTGCTCGCCGCCACCAACAAGAATTTGGAAAAGGAAGTCGAGTCCGGCAATTTCCGCGAAGACCTTTTCTACCGCCTCAACGTGGTGCGCATCCACATTCCGCCGCTTCGTGAGCGCCGTGAAGATGTGCGCCAGCTCGCTGAGTTCTTCCTCAACCGTCTCGCCGCCCGCAAGCGCGGTCCGCAGATGCGCTTCAGCGAAGATGCGCTCGCCATGCTCGAAGCCTATGACTGGCCGGGCAACGTGCGCGAATTGGAAAACACGATCCAGCGTGCTTGCGCGCTCTCCAATACCGATGTGCTCCTACCAAGCGACATTCCGCTCGGCAGCAGCGGCAGCCGCTTCGGCACTGCCGTGAGCAATGTGCTGCGCATGCGTGATGCCCTCAACGGCCTCATCCACGCCGCCAGCACCTCCCCTGATATTGAGCTCATCCCCTGGGTGCAAAAGGAGCTGTGCAAGCTGGCCATGCGCTACTTCAACGACGACGTGGAGAAAGCCGCTAAACTGCTGGGCATCGAGCCCGAACTGCTGACCGAGCGCGTGGCCAAGCCCGCGCCGGACAAGAAGATGAAGAAGGCGAGTTAGTTCAGCGTTGGGATTCCAGGGTTCACGCACCTCATGAGGTCCATTCTAGGTTACCAAATCATCAAGCCGGAAGATCTCTTCTGGCGGCCATCAAACCTGATGAAAATCCCGAATGCGGATTACCTGGAGCGAACTGGCAGTGAGAACATGGGAGCACGGCTGTGGCGCATGCCACCGATGAGCGCGAATACATTGCACAAGCACATCCGGGCGGAGGAATTCTACTTTGTACTGGAAGGCGTGGGGCGGCTGCGCGTAGGCGACGAAACACTCACTGTGCCTAAATACGGCGGCGTGCTAGTGGGACCAGATCTGTTGCGCCAAGTGTTCAACGACACTGATACCGAGGTTCTATGGCTCATCATCGGCGCGCCGGAAGAGCTGGAGTTCCTACAAGGCTCAAAGTCGGACATGGACCTCTCATTGATCTACCCTACAGACCCGACGCAACTACCCAAGGAGCTCGATGGTGTGACATGGCCGCCCGTGAACTAAGCACCCGAACGCAGGTTCCAGTGGCCTAGGCGATGGTATTGAGTGGTGCCTTTCTCACTGCACACCAGGGCAATCTCCGAGGCCTGCCAGCAGATCGGTTCAGGCAACCCGGCGTCCACATCTTTCCGGTCATACAGCAGCGTCACGTGAGGAGTAAAGGCCAGCCTGCTTCCTTTCGGTCTCGGGCATGCGTTCCTCGTGAGTTCCACATCTAGCGCTTGATGAAGCTCTCTTAAGCCAGCGTTGTCGTCTTTGCCTGCCGCCAGTGTGATCGCCTCTCCACCCAGGCGAATGACGCGGTCCAGCCTTATGTTGCAAGGTGCCGAGCGGGCACTTATCGTCTCGCACGCTCGCCCAGCGGCCGCAGCGACGCGGTCCGGCATTTCCGCGAATTCACCCAGCCATTGCAGGGTGAGATGCAGACGATCAGGGTGCACCAGTTTGCTCCCCAGCCCGAGCGAGCTCCGCAGCCAGGGTCCGAGTGCGAGCATTTGATTCACAGCCTCAGCCGCGGGAAAAATCGCCAGGAACAAGTTTAGGGTAAGAGGCCTGGACGGTGAAACACCCATGAGTTCAAGTTGCTCATCCATGATAAGGAAACGCTGCTGCCTTGATGGGTGAGTGTTCACTCAGATCTGCTCCCACGCTTTGTCAGCCACGGGATCGCGCCCTTCGTCATATTCGATGTGGTCGATGAGAGTCTCTATTGGTTTGCCAGTCAGTCCGCTGTCGATGATGCGCTGGGGTAGCACGGAAGAGCGTTCATCGCGCCAGCCGAGTTTGGCGATGAAGCGATTCCAAACATGGCATTCCTCATCCGACCGCGCAGCGCCACGAGCATGAACCCAGGCGAGGATTTCCTCATCCGTTCCGCCTTCAAGGGTGCGGGCCTTCACCACTGCATAAGGCACGCCGAGAAAACGGCAGCAGCGCCCGTCAAGCGTGTAGAATTGAGCATCCCCAAGCTGGGCAAGATAATCCACTGGAAGATTTGCTTCTTCATGCAGCCGGATCTTGTCCAGCATACGGCCAAAGTAGATGAGGCGGCCAATCTTGGCGTAACAACTGCGGAGACCGGTGATGTGAGGCATGGTGTACTAACTCGAATTTACAAAGTGATCTAGTGTGACGTTGACCACGTTCTCGGATTTGTCAGCAGGATAAAGGCGCTTTGTCAGGGCAAGTCCCACCGACTGGCCTGCGAAACCGTCCCTCAAAACAGCTCGCCCTGTACAGGCGGCTTTGGCGGAGGTGCCAGCAGCGGCGGAATGCGCACGATCGTGCCA
>JAQGPI010000224.1 GCA_028293175.1 Verrucomicrobiaceae bacterium
CTGACGCGATTCCATCTTACCTTCGTCATGTCCTTGCTCCTCAAACGCATCCTCTCCTCGCTGGCCGTCGTGGTCATGACGTGCGTGCAGGTGTTTGGAATGCAGCGCGGTTTTGTTTGTGCTCACAAGGACGCAGAGGTGAATACCCAGGCAGAGCATTGCCATCGGGTAGCGTCTGCTGGACATGATGCGCTGACGCCATGCGAAAAGGCCTCCTCTAAGGACTGCGCGGATGACAAGAACACGGAGCATCACGCGCCGCTGGTAGAGGTCCTGCAAGTTGATTCGACTGTTCTCGCAGCCCTTGTCATGCCTGCTTACACGCCGGTACTGACAAGTGAAATTTCCTTCCATGAGTGGGTCCCAGCGCAGGAGCTTCTGGCCCAGGAAGTACTACGGGGTCCCCCGGATTCCCGGGTCTTAATTCCGCCTTCAGCGCTGCAAGTCGCGCGCTGCATGGTGCAGTTGGTTTGAGACAGTTCACGCGCCGCCATCCCCGATGATGGCCCGCAACTGACTGTTCTTTGCTTTCAGGAGCATGGCCATGTCCATGCGCCGGAACCTCAAACCACGCTTCTCCATGCTTCGTTCATTCTTCCTTTTCGCGTCCTTGCTATCCTCCGCTGTGCCCGTGGCATCGGCGCTCACGCTTTCCCTTTCCGAGATAGGGCCGCGCGTGCGCGCCGCTCATCCTTCCCTCAAAGCTGCCCGCGTGGTGGTCGATGAAGCGCGCGGCCGCCAGCTTGGTTCGGGCCGTCTTTCCAATCCCACGGTGGTCACGGAATTTCAGAACGAAAGCCAGGTGAGCCCAGGCTCTATTGGCATCTCGCTCGATCAAGCCTTCCCTCTCACCCGCCGCCTCAAATTGGAAAGAAAGCTCAGCGCACAGCTTGTTGAAGCCGCTGAACTGGAGGTCCGCGATGCGGAGCGCAAGCTCGTCGCCGAAGCCCAGGCGCTGGCGGTGAAACTTCTGGCCGTGAATCAGCAGCAGGCGTTGCGCCAGCAACAGACCGCGCTGGCGGGGAAACTTTCCCAGTTTGCCAATAGCCGGGCCAAGGCAGGCGAGATTTCCGCACTCGATGCGACGCAAATCGAAGTTGATAACCAGAAGCTGCTCATTGAATCGAGGCGACTGGACATTGAGGGCATCACCGTCACTGGCGCGCTCAAACCACTGCTCGGCATCGACCCTGATGAGCCCTTGCAGATGGCTGGCGAACTGCCAGGAATGAACTTGCCTGCGAGGTCCGCCTCTTGGCAGCAACGCGCGGATTACCAGTCAGCTCAAAGGAAAGTCGAGTCCACGGATACGGAGATCGATCTGGCGAAAGCCAAACGCTACAGCGACATGAGCGCGGGTCTCTTCACCGCACGCGAGTGGCAGAAAACCGATAGCAGGCGTGAGGGAACAGGCTACGTCGGCGTGCGGCTTTCCCTGCCCTGGCCGCTGTGGAACCGCAACGAAGGTGAGATTGCCGAGAAGACCGCCAGCCGCACCCGCGCCCAATTAGAGGTCATCGCGCTCGCTGCTCAAATCGCAGGCGAAGCCGACGCGGCGCGACGTGAAATGGCGGGTCATTTGCAATTACTTCGCGATACACAAGACAAGGTCCTACCTCGGCTGACCGACCAGACGACCAAGCTTGAAAAAGCCTACCAGTCCGGTCAGACAGACCTCATTACCCTTCAACGCGCCCGCGATCTGCGGCTTCAAATGGAGGCCACAGTGATTGATGCCCGGCGCGACTTCCATCTCGCGCGCATCCGCTACGAAACCGCAATTGACAAAGGCTCAACCAAGTGACTCGAAGCATGAAACGCACCCTCATTCCCCTACTCTTGTGTATCACGGCGTCCGGTATCTCGCACGCTGAAGGAGATGCCAAGCGCTCCAGCAATACCGTGGTGCTCGATCAAACCGGCGTGAAAAACCTCAACATTGAAACGGTCGAAGCGGAAGAAACCGACTTCGAGCAGACGATCTTTTCGCTGGGCCGTATCAAGGCTATCTCAAACAAGGTGGCCGCTGTCAGCAGCCGCATTGCGGGCCGCATTGTGGAACTCAAGGTCATTGCTGGAGACACCGTGAAAGCGGGCGATGAAGTGGCGAGAATCGAAAGCCGCCAACCAGGTGATCCGCCTCCCGTCATCTCGCTCACCGCCCCGCTGAGCGGGCTGGTGACGAGCGTTGATGCGCGCCTTGGCGATCCCCTCGATCTCGGCAAGGCCCTGCTGGAGATCACCGATCTCAGCGAAGTCTATGCCATCGCCTGCGTGCCGGAACATCAGGCTGGGCGCATGAAGCCGGGCACCGTGGCGCATATCAAGGTGGCCGCCCTGCCCAATGAAAAATTTGAAGGTGAACTGCTGCGCTTCGGCACCTCGGCGGACAAGGAAACCAGTACGCTTGATGCCATCTTCCGCCTGCCTAATCCCGGTGGACTTCTGCGTGCGGAGATGCGTGCGGAGTTCTCCATCGTTCTGGCCAAACGCTCTAATGTGGTCAGCGTGCCACGCGCCGCTTTGCAGGGTGAGTCATCGAACCGTTTTGTGTACGTGAAGGACTTCGATCTGCCCAATGCCTTTGTGAAAACCAAGGTGCAGGTAGGCGAGCTAAACGACCGCTTTGTCGAGATCATCAGCGGCCTCTTGCCTGCCGATGAAGTCGTCACCCGCGGTGCCTATTCCCTCTCCTTTGCCGGTGCCAGCAGTGTCTCGCTCAAGGAGGCGCTCGATGCTGCTCACGGCCACGAACACGCCGCCGATGGCAGTGAACTAACACCTGAAGCCAAGGCAAAAATGGCTGCCGAGCACGGCCATGAACACGAGCATGAGGACCACGCCGAAGTCGATGCCAGTCGACTCTGGAAGTACGCCACCATCGTCCTTTCCGTCCTTCTGCTTTTGTCCGTCCTCACGCGGAAAACCCAAGCTGTCGATGAAGCAGAGAAGGGAGCCGCTTAGCCATGCTGGATAAATTGATCCAGTGGTCGCTTGCCAACCGCGCCGTCGTCCTCGGCGTATCGCTCATCTGTCTCGTGATGGGCGTGCGCACTGCCACCGAACTGCCAGTGGAGGTGCTGCCCGATCTCACGAAGCCCACGGTCATCATCCTCACTGAGGCCCCCGGTCTTGCCCCCGAAGAAGTGGAGCTGCGCGTCACTCAGCCTATGGAAAGCGCGCTCATGGGCCTCGCCGGCCTCACCCGTCTGCGGTCCAATTCCGATGTCTCGCTCTCCCTCATCTATGCCGAGTTCGGCTGGGATACAGATATCTACAAGGCGCGCATGCTGGTGCAGGAGCGCCTGCAGAGCGTGCGCGAGCAATTGCCCGCTGGTGTGCAGCCCTTCATGACGCCGGTGGCATCGCTCATGGGCGAGATCCTGCTCGTCGGAGTGCGCTCCACCATCAAAGCTGGCGAGCCCGGCTACCTGCCGCCAAGTGAGGTGCGCTCCCTTGCTGACTGGACCATCAAGCGCCGCCTCCAAAGCGTCGCCGGCATCGCCGAAATCCTCAACATGGGTGGTGGTGTGAAGCAGATCGAAATCCAGCCCGATCCCTATAAAATGCAAGCCAACGGTGTCAGTTTTGCCGATCTGGAAAAAGCCGCCGCAGAGGCTGCCAGCACCACCACGGGCGGCTTCCTTAACACTGGCCCCACCGAAATCATGGTGCGGAATCTCGCCATGACCGTGGAGCTCGATGACATCGCGCGCACGATCATCAAGAAGATCAACGACCGCCCCATCACCATCAGCGATGTGGCGAATGTGGTGTGGGGCATCGAGCCCATGCGCGGCGACGCCACGGTGAGCCAGTCGCCGGAAAAATCCCCCACCTATGGCGTGATCATGTCGATCACCAAGTCCCCTGGCTTCGATACCCGGGCGCTCACGGAGAAGGTCAAGCAGGCGCTGGATGAACTCGGTGCCACCTTTCCCAAGGGCGTCGAAACCACCCTGCTTTTTCAGCAAAAGGACTTCATTGATCATGCTATTGGCAATCTAACCGAGGCTATTCGCGACGGGGCCATCATGGTCACCATCGTGCTGTTTTTGTTTCTGCTGAATTTCCGGACCACCTTCATCACACTCATGGCCATGCCCTTGTCCTTCGGCATCACCATGCTGGTGTTCAAATGGTTCGGCATCAGCGTCAATTCCATGACGCTCGGCGGGCTCGCTGTCGCCATCGGCATGGTCGTGGATGATGCCATTGTCGATGTGGAAAACGTTTTCCGCAGGCTGCGCGAAAACGCCTCACTGGCAAATCCCCGACCGCGCCTGCAAGTCATCGGCAGGGCCTCCGGCGAGGTGCGGAATTCCATCCTCTACGCTACCGTCCTCATCATTCTCGTCTTCCTGCCGCTGCTG
>JAQGPI010000265.1 GCA_028293175.1 Verrucomicrobiaceae bacterium
GTGCCGAAGCCGCCGGGCATGATGACGAAGCCGTAGCTGTATTTGATGAGCAGGGTCTTGCGGACGAAGAAGTAGCGGAAATTCACCCAGCGGTCGAGGTAGGGATTCGGGTGCTGCTCCGTGGCCAGCTCGATGTTGCAGCCCACGCTGCGCCCGCCTACATCCTTGGCCCCACGGTTGGCAGCCTCCATGATGCCGGGGCCGCCGCCGGTGAGCACGGTGAAGCCCATCTTGGCGATGGCCGCGCCCATCTCACGGGCGAGCACATAGAAAACGTGGTCCTCCTTGTACCGGGCGGAGCCGAAGACGGTGACGCAGGGGCCGACGAAATGCAGGGCGCGGAACCCATTGAGGAAGTCCTTCACCACGCCCATGAGCAGGCGGAAGTCGCGGGACCGGGGATTGGGCCCTGCCAGCAGCACGCGCTCTTCGAAAAGGGAATTGAATTGCTGCTCGTCTTTGATTTCCTTCGGCGTGGGCGTGCCGTTGAGGAGAGGAGGTTGGGCGTCGGGCGATGTCATGTTGTCACAGGGAATAACGCAGGGCTGCGTGGGGAGAGGCGAGATTATTTTGCTGCGGATCGAAAATAGCGGTTTTCGGTCTTGCCAAGTTGCGCCGGAATTTGCTAACTATGTCTCACATTCATGAAAATGCGCTTCGCCCTCTCACTTGTCGCCCTGCTGTCCATCAGCGTCAGCGCTTTCGCTGACATCCAATCGCCTCCGGGCCACGAGTGGAACTGGTCCCGCAAGCTGGCACGCGGCCTGTCGAATCTGGCCTACGGCCCCCTTGAAATCTTCAGCTACCATTCCCGCTCTTTGCAGAGCGAAGGCAATGTCGGTGCCTCGGTGATCGGTCCGGTCGAAGGCTCCCGCCGCGCTCTGGTTCGCGTGGGCTACGGTCTGTTCGATGTGCTGACCTTCCCCGTGCCGCTTTACAAGGGCACCTACCGCCCGCCGTATTACATCAAGCAGCGCATCGATCCTTGGTATGGCTATGATGAGTTTGCTCCTCAGCTCGGGATTTCGGCTCAGGCCACCTACAGCCGCATTCAGGTCTGGTAATTTTCGGTCTCACTTAGAGACTTCGGTTTAAAGAAGCCCAGCCCACAAGGCTGGGCTTTTTTTGTGGCTGCGCATCCTGTTGCAGACCTTGCTCTCCTCCCGACTTTCCAGCGCATGATTTCCAAGACTCCCCTGCCCCGCACCCTCATCCTCATGGGAGTATCCGGCTGTGGCAAGACGGTGGCCGGGCATCTGCTGGCACCGAAGGTGGACGGGGTGTGCGAGGACGCGGATGATTTTCATACCGAAGAGGCGAAGGACAAGATGCGCGCCAGCATTCCGCTCACGGATGAGGACCGCTGGCCCTGGTATGCCAAACTGCGCGCCCGCATTGAAGAAATGCGCGGCCAGACGCCCTGCTACATCCTCGCCTGCTCGGCGCTGAAGCACATCTACCGCGAGAAATTGCGGGCGGGCGATGACGACAGCCAGATGCAGTTCGTGTTCCTGGACGGCACCTTTGAGCTGATCAACGACCGCATGTCCAAACGCCACAACCACTACATGCCGGTGAGCCTGCTGCAAAGCCAGTTCGCCACGCTGGAACGCCCGGAACACGCGGTGCGGGTGGATATTGACCAGTCGCCGCTGGAGATCGTGACGGAGATCCTTTCGCACTTCACCCTGCCATGATCCGCCGCGTCTTCTGGGGCTGGGACACGCCGGTCATCGACCGTGCGATCGTTCTGCTGACCGAGAAGTGGCAGGGCGGCGAGCTGGACCTGGGAGACACGCTCCTCATCGTGCCCACGGCGGAATCCGGCCGCAGGCTGAAGGAGGCCCTGGCCCGCACCACCGCTGTGAAAGGCGGGGCCGTGAGCGCGCCGCATGTGTGGGCCCCCGAGCGGGCCTTGCTAACGCAAGCGGACCGGGCGCTGGCGGCCAGTGAATCGCAATCCCTGCTGGCCTGGACCAAGGTGCTGCTGGAGGTGATCAAGCCGGAATCGCTGCCGCATTTGTTCCCGGTACCGCCCGTGAACGCAGGCTGGACCTGGGCCACGGAGATGGGCAGGGCGCTGATGGAGATGAGCTCCGCCCTGGGAGCCGGTGGCAAATGCTTCGCCGATGTGGCGGCTAGCGATGAGCTGCCCAGGGAACGGGAGCGCTGGCAGGAACTGGCGCTGCTGGAGAACGCCTACCGCCGCATCCTGGCCGTGCTGGGCACCGAAGACCTGCAAGCGCTGAAGCTGCGACGCGCCTGCTCACCGGAGCTGCCGGAAGGCGTGCGCCGCATCCTGGTGCTGCCTTCGCCCGACCTGCCGGTGCTGTTTCGCCACTGGCTGGAGGCTGCTTCGGAGCAGGTGCCGGTGATGATCTATGTGCAGGCTCCGGCGCTGCGGGAGGAGGAGTTCGATGCCTACGGCGCTCCCTTTCCTGCCTGCTGGGGCGAGAAGGCGGACCTCATTGTGCCGCTGACCGATGCCCAGATTCATCTGGAGCATGACCCCGCCGAACAGGCGCGTCGCGTGCTGGACTTGGCACGGGAATGGATTCCCCAGCTGACCATGTCCATGGCCGTGTGCGACCCCGAGGTGACGGCGCATCTGGAGGACCGGTTGCAGCAGGAGGGCGTGAGGATCTACGAACCCGGCGGCGTGCCCGCGCACCAGCACGGCACGGTGCAGATGCTCGGCCTGTGGGCAACCTTGATTGAAACCGATGGCTGGCAGTCGTTTGCCGCCCTGCTGCGGGTGCCGGATGTGCGGGACAAGCTGGCGAACTGCAAAGGGGCCGAGGGCATGCAGGTGATCGCGGAGGCGGATGCCTTTGCCTCCCAGCGCCTGCCCGTGACGCTGAAGCATGCGATGGAACTGATGCCTGCCTATCTGGCGGCGAAGGACCCGGAGCACGCGGCCCCTGCTCACAAGCTGTACCACGCCATGCTGGAGGCGCGGCGGCTGGCGCGTGCCTTTGCGGGCACACACCCGTTGCACGAATCAGCGCGCGCCTTGTTGATCAAGATCTACGGCGAGCGCTTCTACCACACCGAATCGCCGCAGCATCGCGACCATGTGCAGATTTGCACAGACTGGCTGCGCGTTTGCGAAGACCTGCATGAAGAGGCGGAAAAGCTGCGCCTGGATACGGACAATCTTTTGGGCCTGAGCATTCAGTGGCTCAAATCACAGCGTATCACAGACCCTCGCGGCGAGATCGATCTGGTGCTCATCGGCTGGCTGGAATTGCTCTGGGAAACCGCGCCCGCGCTGGTGATTTCCGGCTTCAATGAAGAGCATGTGCCGGGCATCCTGATCTCGCATCCCTTCCTCCCCGACCACCTGCGCCAGGCCCTCGGCATCGCCAGCCAGGCCTCGCGCTTCGCCCGCGATGCCTACCTCTTAAGTGCCATCGCCGGGCAGCGGGCGAAGAGCGGCCGCTTGCACCTCACCTGCGGCCTGTGGAGCGAAGGCAAGGACACGCTGCG
>JAQGPI010000272.1 GCA_028293175.1 Verrucomicrobiaceae bacterium
GGCTTCGGTAAAATTGGGCGTGCGCAAGGCTTCCACGGCTATCAAGGCGGACCCGGTCAAGGTCACCATTGGCCAGCCATGGGTTATCCCGCGCGAGGACGTGAAGCAGACGCGGCCCTATCTTTACGACATGGGCAAGGGCCTCTTGCTGATGAGCGTGGCACAGGGGCCGGACGCGTTTTACGAACCTTACGGCCTGCTTAAATCCGTGGATGACGGCAAGACATGGACGCCCATCCCCGGCCTCGATAAACTGGACACCACGCCGTTGCCGGTGCTGCGCCGGCCCGATGGCAGCATCCTTGCAGTCTCGCGATGGACGCGACTGCAATCCGACGGATCTGTGGTGGGCAAGACGGTGCATCTCGATCCCACCGCCTCGACCTTCACGATGACAGACAACAAGATCATTCTCCCCAAGCCGTACATGCCGGAAAGCAGCAAGGATCAGATCATCGTGGAGCGCCACATCTTTAATGATGACGATGGCGGCGCCACAATGGTGGTGTGGAGCCGACGGGTAACGCCAGATGCCGATGGCCGAAGGGACCGGGGCATCATGTCGCATCTGGTAAAGACCACCGACGATGGCAAGACCTGGAACTACGTCTCCACCATCGGCCCAGGTGGCGAGCCTGCCGTGGCTCAGCTTTCGCCCAAGGAGTTAACCGCGCTACTTCGGGGTACGAGGACTTCACAGTTCTCTCAAGTCTTCTCCCACGATGGAGGCAAGACCTGGAGCGAACCCATCAAGCTCGAGGTCGGCAAGGTCGCGCCTGATCTGGTGGTGATGAGCAATGGCGTGCTTGCATGCAGCTATGGGCGTCCCGCCTCGTGCCTTATGTTCAGCCTGGATGGCGGAAAAACATGGCCTTCGCATCACGTCGTGTCCGACCTCGTTTCCTTCAACTACACCTCCATTCGCTAGATCAGCCCTGGTCGTCTGCTCTATGTCCATGACGCACCGAAGATGAATGCGGTGTATGTTGATGTGGAAAGGCCACGCCTTTAAGTGATTCTCTATCTCCACCGCCCTCTTTCTGTCTGATCTGTCTCGGTGCCACCTCATTGCCAAGCCCATGAAACTCCTCCTCGCTTCCCTGTCCCTTGCCTTCCTTTGTGCATCTGCTTCCGCAGCGGAATGGACCATCTCCACCTTTGCTGGCAATGGCACCGCCGGGGGCACGGGTGACGGCGGACCGGCGACTTCGGCTCAGATCGACAATCCCTTTGGCCTGGGCCGTGGGCCCGACGGTGCTCTGTGGTTCTGCGAGTACACCGGCCAGCGCATCCGCAAGGTGGACAAGGACGGCACCATTCACACGGTCGCAGGCACGGGCAAGAAGGGCTACAGCGGCGATGGTGGTCCGGCCTTGCAGGCGACCTTCAACCTTCCGCACGAGATTCGCTTCGACAAGGAGGGCAACTACTTCATCGCCGACATGACGAACCACGCCATCCGCCGCGTGGATGCCAAGACGGGCATCATCACCACCTTCGCAGGCACCGGCAAACCCGGCTACAGCGGTGATGGCGGCCCGGCCAGTCAGGCCGAGCTGAAGCAGCCGCATAGCATCCAGTTCGATCCTGCGGGAGACCTCTTCATTTGCGACATCGGCAACAACGTGATTCGCAAAGTGGACATGAAGACGGGCATCATCTCCACTTTCGCCGGTACCGGCAAAGCGGGTGTGACGCTGGAAGGCTCCCCCATCAAGGGCACACCGATCAAGGGGCCGCGCAGCATGGATTTCGATACCGCAGGTGACCTGTGGATCGTCACGCGTGAAGGCAACCAAGTGCTGAAGTTCGACCTGAAGGCGGGCACCATTCACATCATCGCGGGCAACGGCAAGAAGGGCTTCACCGGCAATGGTGGCCCGGCAACGGAAGCCGCGCTCAGCGGTCCGAAAGGACTGGCTTTTGACAAGGAAGGCAACGTGTGGCTGGCCGATACCGAAAGCCATTCCGTGCGCATGGTGAACATGAAGACTGGCAACCTGGAGCTCATCGCCGGCACCGGCGAAAAGGCCGATGGCCCGGAAGGCGACCCCCTGAAGTGCAAGATGGCGCGGCTGCACGGCATCTTCGTGGATACCGACGGATCAGTGTTCATCGGCGACAGCGAGAGCCATCGCGTGCGGGTGCTGCGGAAGAAGTAGGATTCTTCACTCCCCAGCCACCAGCAAATACGAGGGCAGCCAGCCTTCCATGCCTTCCTGGTTGCGGCACCAGTGCCAGCCTCTCACTTCGCGCAGGGAGGTAACCGCCTCGTGCTTCTTTACGCTCAGGTCGTGAGCTTCGAACGCCTGGACTACCGTTGCCAAATCGTCCCCGCTGGCATCCAATATTTCCTCCGGCACGTAACTCCCGCGCCCATCATCCGACGTCACCCAAACCCAGCCCGGCCAGTCGGCATCGCGACGTCCCGGCTTTACTATCTGACCTTTGCGCAGCGACAGCGGCGCCCGGTCGATCACAGTATAGTCAGCATTGGCACGGAAGGTGTTGGACATGAATGGACTCTGCCTTTTCTGGAATTTCCCGCAAGGCCGAAGGTTGGGGGACGTTGTGTTGTCGGGGTGAAATACTGTCATTGTAAGATTTGCTAAATAATCAAGAAGTGTTAAATTAATAGAGCCATGCGTTCTTTTTTTGCCTCATTGCCCCTGCTGCGACCTGTGGCCTCCCTGGCTCTGCTCGCGGGCCTGTGCCAATGTTCTTCCAGCACCAGCGTGCGCGATGCGGACGTGGTGGTGAGCGTGAAGGATCAAAAGCTCGGCTACTATCTGAATGGCAAGCTCAAGGAGAGCTACAAGATCTCCACCTCCAAGTTCGGCATTGGCGACAAGCCGGGCAGTTGCTGCACGCCCCTGGGTAAGCATGAAGTGGTGGCCAAGATCGGCCACGGCCTGCCTACCGGCGCGGTCTTGAAGAGCCGCCAGTGGAATGGCGAAGTCCTGAAACCCAACGCCCCTGGCCGCGATCCAGTCGTCTCGCGCATCATGTGGCTCAGCGGGCTGGAGGCAAACAATCACAACGCCCTGGGCCGTTTTATCTACATCCATGGGACCACCGAGGAAGACCGGCTGGGCAAGCCCGCCAGCTATGGCTGTGTGCGCATGAGCATGTCTGATGTGGTGCATCTCTTCAATGAAGTGAATGTGGGTGCCAAGGTGGTGATCACCAAGGAAGGCCTGCCCTCCAGCGAGCCGATGATGGTAGCCTCCGCCCAGACCACGCCTACCGCCATCCCCGCCCCGGCCTCCTCGCCGCCTATCCTGATTCCTTCCGCCATGCCGTCCAATTCCATGCCGGTGCCCGTACCCTCCGGCGGCCCGGGCGAAATCCATTCCGAGTACCAGCCCGCGCATCCCCCTGCCCGCACCCCGATCAATGGCGAGCCTACGATGAACGGCAGGCAGCGGCTGCTCATCCCTGTGGGCCACTCCGTGAGCAAATCGTCCAAAAAGGAAAAGGCCAAGAACGATCAAAAAGTGACGCTCAAGGGCCACAAGAAGAGCGAGCCGACCCCGACCTCCGCCAAGAAGCGGAAGAAGGATAAGACGCTGGCGGCAGCGTAGAGCGGCCTTGCCTACCAAGCAGCAGTCCTTCAAGGGAGAGTTGCAGGCTCTTTAGGGTGCGGTGACTTAGCACCTGTCCGTATTCGCAGCACCGCCGGTAGAAGGACTCCATGCAGGGCTGTGGGCCGTAAAGGTCTTCCCATTGTCAGCAGGCTGACCCTGTCCGAGGCGGAGCTGTGGGTCACCGCAGTGCAAAGAGCCGACGGCTCCCAAACCCCACAAAAAAGGCGGACCCGGAGGTCCGCCTTTAAAGTATCAGCGTGTGACTGAGAAAAGAGCGGTTAGCTCAATTCTTCACCCACGGCGTAGCGCACGAAGCGACGGATCTGGATGTTCTCACCCATCTCGGCGATCTTGGACTTCACGAAGTCGGTGATCGACTGGTCAGGGTTCTTGATGAACGCCTGCTCCATGAGGCAAAGGGTGGAATAGATCTTCTCAATCTTGCCGTCCACGATCTTCTCGATCACGTTGGCAGGCTTGTCTTTGACCTGTTCCGCACCGATTTCGCGCTCCTTGGCGATCACCGTGGCAGGCACTTCTTCACGGCTCAGGTACTGAGGCGAAGCAGCGGCGATGTGCAGGGTGATGTCCTTGACGAAGTCGCGGAAGATGTCGTTCTTGGCCACGAAATCCGTCTCGCAGTTCACTTCGATGAGCACGCCCACGCGGCCCTGCATGTGAATGTACGAGGCAACGATGCCTTCCTTGGTCGCGCGGTCGGCCTTGGAGCCTGCCTTGAGAATACCCTTCTTGCGAAGGATGGTCTCGGCATTTTCCAGGTCGCCATTGGCCTCGGAGAGGGCCTTCTTGCAATCCATCATCCCCGCGTTGGTCTTGTCGCGAAGGGTTTTGACGAGTTCAGCTGTAACGTCTGCCATAAACTAAGTCTGGGAAGAAAAGGGGTTGGGAAAACGGTGTCTTAGACGGCCTTCGAGGAGGAATCCTTCAATCCTTCAATCGCAGTGATGATCGGATCGATCAGCTTCTGAAGGATGATGCGGATCGAGCGGATGGCGTCGTCATTCGCGGCGATCGGGTAGTCGATCACGTTCGGGTCGGCATTGGTATCAACCAGGGCCACGATCGGGATCTTCAGGCGGCGGGCTTCATGCACGGCGATGTGCTCACGGGCGGCATCAACGATCACGACAGCGTCAGGATACTTGTCCATGGCGCGAACGCCCTTGAGGTTGCGCTCAAGCTTGGCTTTCTCACGGCCCAGGGCGGCGAGTTCCTTCTTGGACATGGACTTGAATTCTGGCTTCTTCTCGATGTTGTCGAGGTATTCCCAGCGAGCGACGCTCTTGCGGATGGTCTCAAGGTTGGTGAGCGTGCCGCCCAGCCAGCGATGGTTCACATAGAACTGGCCGCAGGCTTCAGCAGCTTCGCGGACCGCTTCCTGCGCCTGGCGCTTGCAGCCCACGAAGAGGATGCGCTTGCCTTTGCGGGCCATTTCCGCCAGGAATTCGGCGGCGACATCGACCTGCTTGACGGTTTCTTCCAGATTCAGGATGTGAATCTGATTGCGGGATTCAAGGATGAAGGGCTTCATCTTCGGGTTCCAGCGCTTGGTCTGGTGACCAAAATGGACCCCGGCTTCGACGAGTTCGGCGAGTGTGGATTGCATGTATGTATTGAAGTGCCGTCTTCCGCACGTTCTCCCACTGGGGAGCACGCTCGACTTGCGTCGATCCGGTTGAACAGGCGTTTGAGGTTGTCTCCGCAGGGGTAAGCCCACGGCCCAAAAAGGGTCGCGAAGGTAGAAGAGAACTTTTTTTTGGCAAGTGGAGAAAATCGGGGCTGAAGATTAGCCGAGCAAGGCCGTTCCCTACCACCCATGATTCGCGCCGCCCTCCTCGTTCTCGCCGTTGCCCTTGCTTCACAGGCTGCCGAGCCACCGCCCGTCGCTGTGCCGCCTTACTATTCGGTGCGCTATGAAGCATCGGAGGTGCCGGGCGAACTCGGTGTCGCGGTCACGCACACGCTTTGGATTCCGCCGGGCGTGAAGGCCCTGCGCGGGGTGATCGTGCATCAGCATGGCTGCGGCATTTCATCAGGCATTTCCGGGCTGACAGCGGCCTATGATTTGAACTGGCAGGCGCTGGCGAAGAAATGGGACTGCGCCCTGCTGGGACCGGCCTATCACTTGAAAAAAGACACCGAATGCCGTAAGTGGTGCGATCCGCGCAACGGCTCGGATGCGGCTTTCCAGAAGGCTCTGGCCTATTTCGCGGCGGAGGCGCAACACCCCGAACTCACCACCGTGCCCTGGTGCCTGTGGGGGCATTCGGGCGGCGGGTTCTGGTCCAGCCTGATGCTCACGTTGCATCCCGAGCGCATCGCCGCGATCTTCTTCCGCTCCGGCTCGGCCTATGCCATCTGGCAGCGCGGCGAGATCCCGAAGCCGACGCTCACGCCTGCGGTGTATGAGGTGCCTTTTATGTTCATTGGCGGCGTGAAGGAAGCGCAGGACAAGAGCCATGGTCCGGCGCGCATCGGTGACCGCGCAATGCTCAAGGACTGGCGTGAGCACGGTGCACCCGGCGGCATCGCTTCTGATCCCTTAAGCGGCCACGAGTGCGGTGATTCGCGCTATCTCGCCATCGCCTTCTTCGATGCCTGCCTCGCCCAACGCCTGCCGGAATCAGGACAAACCTTGAGGCCTGTCGGCAAAGGCGTAACCATCGACAACTCCTGGCTGCCCGATGCCGGTTTCGCCAAGACCTGGGCCAGCTACAACCAGACCGGTCAACCCAGCGATGACACGCCGCCGCCAGCGCCCACTCACGTCGTCTTTGCTAACAATCAGCTTGCATGGAATGCGGAGGCTGATCTTGAAAGCGGTCTGGCTGGCTTCATCATCGAACGCGATGGCAAGGAAATCGCTCGGCTCCCGCAGAAGACCGTGGGCAAGCTGGGAACGCCCTTGTTCCAGGGCCTGAACGGCGGCGACACACCCATCATCGCGCAGCCGCCGATGACCTTCAAAGACAACGCGGATGGCAAGCATGAGTATGCCGTCCGCAGTGTGAACGCAGCGGGACTGATCTCCGCACCTGCGACGACAATGCCGTGAAGAGCCGAAGGTTCTTTGGACTGCGGTGACCTAGCACCGCTTTCGGACGTGTCGGCCTGCCGACGGTATAGGATAAATTCTAGGCCACTGCTTCGCACTTGCGGAAGCATCAGCGCTAATGCTTCGCCAGTAACCAGCCACCGGCGGGAATATCCGTCGTCTCGGCGGCAGGCCGCCATGGCCCAAAGCGGTGCCAGGTCACCGCAGTTCAAAGAGCCTGTGGCTCCCCCGAATTACTTCGCCTTCTCCAGCACTTCCTTCAGCGTCACCTCAGCTCCGCCCTTGCGCTTGCTTTCATCGGCGGCTTCCATGAAGGCATAGAGCTCGATGGTTTCCTCCGCTGTCACCGGCACTTTGCCTGTGTGGAAGAAGTCCAGGATCGCGGTCAGCAGCACGTCGTAGTTGTCGTACTTGCCGATCGGGGCCTCGCCCTTTTCGCCCACGGCCTTGCCGCCGTAACTTTTGCGGTCCTTACCGTTCTCCTCGCGGAAGATGCCGGTGCGGCCATTACCCCAGTCGCCGGTGACCATGATCTTGCCGTCTTCCGTGGTGCCGCGCTTCACGCTGATGCAGCCGGTGCCCATCACCGTGTACAGCGCCTCGCAGCCATGCACGCCGTACCAATAAAGGTCGGGATGCGTCGTCTCGATGTGCGCCGGGCTGAAGGTCTCGGCGCTCTTCACCTTGCCAATCGAGCCGTTGCGCACTTCCTGGGTCTGCTTGCTGAACCGCAGTGATGAAGAGCAGAAGATCGGCACGCCGGCCTTCTTGGCTTCGGCATAGATGGCCAGGGCTTCCTTGAGTGAGCCCGCCACCGGCTTGTCGATGAACACCGGCTTTTTCGCCGCAAGGCAGGGACGCAGTTGCTCCAGGTGCACGCGGCCGTCATTGGATTCCAGGAATACCACGTCCACCTTCGTCAGCAGCGCATCGATGGAATCCACGATCTCCACGCCCATTGCCTTCACCTTCTCCGTATACTCCGGCACCCGGTCCGTGCTGCCCTTGATATCGCTGCTGCCCTTGGGATAGGCCGCCACCATCTTCATCCCTTCCGCATTCGGCGGATTCATGGTGTTCAGGGCCTTGGTGAAAGCCAGCACATGGGAGGTATCCAGGCCGATGATGCCGGCGCGCATGGGCTTGGCTCCTTGGGCCAAGGTCGAAGCAGCGAGCGCGAATGATGCGAGAAGGAGGCGACGTGTCATGGCAGGGCATTACGTGACCACAGGCCCCACTCCATCGGCAAAATGTGGTTGCCGTCATTTTCACCGCACTCGTGACTGGCCATGCGCCAGCGAATGATTCAAGTGGAGGCGAGGGCGGGAATTGAACCCGCGCATACCGGTTTTGCAGACCAGTGCATTACCACTTTGCTACCTCGCCATGATTGAATGAGCCGGTATTTTAGAGCGGCTCAAGGGTTGTGTCAAACGCTGCGCCAATCTTGTGCGTGGCTGGACCAACCTTGGCAAGTTCTCGCGTCCCAAGCTCCTGGCGTGCATTTGTTGCCAATGCGAGGCAACATTCCACGTTGTCTACCTGTTCATGCATTTGCTTCCTTCTTTGCTCCTCTTGCAAGCCCTGCTCCTGGCTCTGATGCCAGGGACCGGTTATGCCGCTGAGGATGCGGCGAAACAGGCCGGCCAGGTGTTGTTTCGCAATGTCTGCGCCAGTTGTCATGGCCCGGAGGCGCAGGGAGCGGAGCCGCTCAAAGTTCCCTCCATCGCCGGCGCGCCCTCATGGTACGTACTGCGCCAGCTCGACAATTTTCGCGAGGGGCGCCGCGGCACCAACGCCGCCGAGCCGCAGGCAATGATCATGGCGGCGATGGTAAAGGCCTTGTCGCCCGGTCAGCTGCAAAGCGTGGCGAATTATCTCCAAAGTCTGCCGCTTGTCGTTCCTACCGCTCCCAAAAACGCGAATTTGGCGATGGGCAAGACCTTGTTCGAGGAGCGCTGCATGGAGTGCCACCGCTACAACGGCAGCGGCGAAATGACCTTTGGCAGCCCGCCTCTTGTGGGACTGCCGGACTGGTACCTCATTGCGCAGCTTCGCAAGTTCAAGACCGGTGAGCGTGGAGCCACACCCGCCGATCCGTACGGAGCGAAGATGGTGTTTTCCTCCCAGTTCATCGAATCCGAGGAGGCGCTGTGCAGTGTCGTGTCCTACATTGTAACGCTTAATGCACCCTCCAAGCCGCCCCTGCTGGACGATCTGTTCCAAGCGCCGCAGAGCAAGTCCGCTGTCGCATCGCCAAAGCCAGGGAGGTAGAACGCCACGATCCCACAGAAGGCGCTCCTCCCTAAATCCGGATTTGGAGGCAACGCCTTCTGAGGGACTGGTTGTGCGCCCCGGCTGAGAACGCCCCGGCTGAGAACGAGGCCGGTGGTGTGTGGAGAAAGTTGAACACTTACATCGTGCCAGCCTGATAAAACAGGCTGCTGCCCTGAAGCTGGAGGTAGCTGAGAGCCTTCATCGCATCGGCTTCCTTCATGCCGGAAGCCCGGAAGCGCTGGCCCTTGAAGATGCCGTCCGAAGGCGCGCCGCCGGTGAGGATGTTGCGCACCGTGGCTTCGAGATCACCAGGAATGACAAGATTCAATCCCGCCACTTGGGCCGAGGCGCAGATGGCTGTCATTTCCTGGGCATTGCGGCGGTTGCGGGCCGCTTCGTACTGGCTGTGGCTGGTCATCGTGGGCACTACAATCGCCGTCATGATGCCAATCAGAGACACTACTAGAAGCATTTCAAACAAGCTGAATCCCCCTTGGATTCTTGAAGTGGAGAAACGCGTTTTCATAAAAATGAGCGGCCGTTCAGTTCTGATTCTCTGATTTGCGACACACGAAACACAAAAACAAAGGCTAGGAACCGGAGCTAAGGCTGACGATCAGATTGCCGCCCTCTACTCGCAAGTAGTTGGCGGCGGCGGCGGCTTCTTCTCCCGTCATGCCCGTTGCCTTGAAAGAGCGGCCACTGGAGGCCTCACCGCCACGCAGGAGGTTTTGCAAAGTTGAGTCCACTTCGCTGCCGACCACGAAATTGACACCGGCGCGCTGGGCTTCGAAGCAGATGGAGCAAAGTGCCTGGGCGTTGCGGCGGGCATGGGCTTCACCCACTCCTTCACCGTGATAGAAAAGCGGCACCAGCAGGCAAAGAACGCAACCCATGATGGCGAGAGCGACGGCGCTATCGACAAGGGTAAAGCCGCGTTGGTTGGTGGCGTGTTTGATTGTGGTTCTCATATTGATTTTTGCTGATGAATAAAATTATCACAATTGAAGACCTGCGCAATATATTTTTCTCATTTATCTGTAAATACCATCATTTTTGAGAAAACCACCCCATGAAAAGGCTCGTGGCGGCGGCGGTGGAGGCCGCTCCTTGGTGTGCCCATCGTGCTGATGAACGACATCGCTTGGGTCGGCGGGGCAATTCAGCGCTGAGGCGGTGGGCGCTCTCGACGAATGGACCATCTATAAGGGCAAGCGCACCGAATTCCCCCGCTCCGACATGTTTGCTGACATTCATGGACCGCATTCATCAGTACAATGGCCGCAAGTACGCGGCTCGCTCGCCCCGGCAATGGCTTCTGCGCCAGCAAGACCATCGAGCCAGTGACCTGTCCGTGAGCGATGGCCGGCCCAAGCAAGGCGGCCTCGCACTCACCCGGCCCTGAGATGGCAAGGCCCGTGTGGCTGGCGGTGAAGGATCTGCCCGAAGTCGTGAAGATAATGTGAGCACGCCGCGAAGCCTTTGGATTGCGGTGACCTGGCACCGCTTTCGGTAATGGCGGCCTGCCGCCGGTATAAGAGCCATCCATGCCGAGCGTTGGGCGGTGAAGGCTTTCCTATCGTCGGCAGGCCGACACGTCCCAAAGCGGTGCCAGGTCACCGCAGTCCAAAGGCTCCGCCGCCCGCTCGCCAGCCCTCAATCAAACTTATAAGCCTTGTCCACAAACACCTGGTGCCACAGCTCCAGTACCACCAGTGACATCACCTGCTTGCAGTAAACGAACTCGCGGGTGCGGTGCATGTTCTCCAGCAGGGCGGTGACCTTTTTCGGATTGAAGTAGCCGCGCTTTTTCACGGCGGTTTCGTTGAGCGTATCGTTTACCAGTTCCTTGAACTGCGGCTTGTCGAGGAAGTACTCCACCGGCAGGTAGAAGGGGATTTTCGGGCGGCGGGCGATGTGCGGGGGGAAGACCTTGTCGGCCAGTTTGCGCTCGATGTATTTGTCCGTGCCGCCGTTGATTTTGAGATGCGCGGGCATCTTGAAGGCCAGCTCGATCAGGCGCGGATCGAGGAAGGGCAGGCGGTACTCCAGGCTGTGCGCCATGGTGTTTTTGTCCTGCCGGATCAGCGCCCAATCTTGCAGCCACTCATCGTATTGCAGCTTGAGCAGGCGGTCGAGGAAGGGGCCGTTCTTGTCCTTCTCCTTTTCATTCTCCATCCATTCCTCCGTGGCCAGATGCTTGAAGCTTTCGGCATACACATCGTGCCGCTCGTCCTGGCTCCAGAGGGTGCGCAGGGCGTTGAAATTGTGGTTCAGATCGCGGCCATTGTACTTCGCCAGGAAGTCGATCACGCGCTTCTTGCCCTGGCTGCCGAGATCGGCCGGGAAGGTGAAGAACTTGTTAAGCAAGGCGTGCGGTATGACCTTGAACGCCATCGAGCCAAGCATCGGCGCAAAGGGCAGCTTACGGCGCATTTTCTCCACCTTGGTGATCACGCCCTGGAACGAATAGCCCGCGAATGCCTCATCCGCGCCCTCGCCGCCAAGCACCACCTTGAGATCCTTGCTTGCGCCCTCGGCCAGCTTGTAGAAGGCGATGAGCAGGGCATCGCCCACGGGCCTGTCCATGTGCCAGACGATCTTTGGCAGCAAGGCAAAGTCCTCCGGCTGGCAGATGATCTCGTGGTGATTGGTGCCCAGGAACTTCGCCGTCTCGCGCGCGGCAGGCGTCTCATCCACAGGCGAATCAAAGCCCACGGAGTAGGTATTGATGTTCGACGAGAACTTCGTCATCGAAGCTACCGTGAGCGATGAATCCACACCCGCACTGAGGTACGCGCCCACTGGCACATCGCTGCGCATGCACAGCTTCACGCAATCATCCCACAACGCTTCCAGTTCTTCGAAGTACTCGCCATCGCTCTTGTAGGTGGCGGTGCGTTGATCGAGCAACGGCACCTCCCAGTAGCGGCGGATGGTGAGCGAGTTGTCGCTGAGTTTGTAGTGCAGGTAGTGCGCGGTGGGCAGGGTGAAGATGCCTTTGAACATCGTCGCCGGTTCCGGCACGTTGCGCAGCGTCAGGTACGGGTCGATGGCCGCGAGATTCGGCTCGGCGGTGACATGCTGGCTTTGCAGCAGGCTCTTCACCTCGCTGCCGAACAGGAAGCGCCCGTTGGCGTGGGTGTAATACAGCGGCTTCTGCCCGCAGCGGTCGCGACCGATGAAGAACTCCTTTTTCCGCACATCATAAATGCAGAAGGCGGCCATGCCGTTCATGCGCTGGAGCAGGCCCTCCATGCCCCATTCTTCGAAGCCATGCACCAGGCATTCCGTATCGCTGTGCGTGGTGAAAACGTGGCCCTTCGCCTCCAGTTCCGTGCGCAGCTCCAGATAGTTGTAGGTCTCGCCGTTGTAGCAGACCGCGATGGACTGATCTTCGTTGAAGACAGGCTGCCAGCCGCCATGCAGGTCGATGATCGACAGGCGCTGCATCCCCATGCTGAAAGGCGCGCCGTCCGGGGCCTCATAGCGCCCGGTGCCATCAGGCCCCCGATGCCGGATCACCCGACCCATGCGGTCGAGCAGACCTTCTTCTTTGAAACCGGCGAAACCGTAGATGCCACACATTGGTGTCTAGTATGCGGGGGGCAGGGGAGATGTCAAAATGACGAAGCTCGAATGAGCAAGGTGTCGTGATTGAACTCGCCAACCGCCCGCGTTCCTCCATCCTTACCCTTCGCATGAAACTCCTCGCTGCCCTCTTCCTCGCCTCCAGCCTGTCCGCCTCCGCCGGAGCCGGTCTTCCTGACAACCTGCCCGCCGCCCTGCCCTTGTGGCCCAATGGTGCGCCGGGTTCCGAGTCCCATGCGAAGGAAGCCGAGAAGGTGGACGGCACCAATGTCTCCAACGTCCACAATCCCAGCATCACGCCCTTTCTGCCTGCGGCGGACAAGGCGAACGGGCTTGCCGTCATCATCTGCCCCGGGGGCGGGCATTCCAAGCTCTGCCTGGGTCATGAAGGTTATGCGCTGGGCGAATGGATGCGCGATCACGGCATCGCCGCCTTCATCCTGAAGTACCGCCTCGCCCGCGACAAGGAGTCCGACGCCACCTACACCATCCAGGACCACGCCATGGCCGATGCCCGCCGCGCCATTCGCATCGTGCGCAGCCGCGCCAAGGAGTGGAACATTCAGCCCGATCACATTGGCATCATGGGCTTCTCCGCCGGTGGTGAGCTGGCCGAATTCGCCGCCATGCAGTCCGATCCCGGAAAGGCCGATGCCGCTGATGCGATTGAGAAGGCCAGCAGCCGCCCCGATTTCAACGCCCTTATTTATCCCGGCACCTCCGGCCTGTTCAATGTCGCGAAAGGGATGCCACCGGTCTTCATCGCCTGCGGCTACGGCGACCGCCAGGACATCTCGGAAGGCATGGCCACTCTCTATTTGAAGTACAAGCAGGCAGGAGTGAAAGCCGACCTGCACATCTATTCTAACGTCGGCCACGGCTTCGGCTACCGCCCCGGCACCACCTCCGCCGCCGGAGCCTGGCCGCTAAGGTTTCAGGAGTGGCTGGTCGACAGCGGGTTTTTGAAGGCGGAGGTGACAGCAGCGAAGTAAGAAGGCCTTTGGAGGCCTACAGATCGAGGTATTACGGGAGCCGCAGGCTCCTCTCGGAAATCACTACTCCATCACCGCCGCCCCATCGACGAGCTCCACGCGCAACCCTTGCAAGTCGCCCGCCTCGCGGGTGACCAGCACCGTCACGAGGTGGCTGCCCGCTTTCAAATCGAGATCAAACGCGGCCTTGAGGTCTTTTACCTCCTCGTTGTCCACCACCACGATCACGCCCTTGGTTTCGTTGATGGCCAGCTTCACCTTGCCGTCGGCGGTGAGCTTCAGGCCCAACTGCGCGATCTTGGGGAACCAGGGGTACATCTTCGCGGCGGCGGGCAGATCGGCCAGCGGCAGGTCGCCGTTCACCTGACTGTACGCAAGCAGCCAGGGGAACTTGTAGTTGCGGTCATTGAGGTTCTGCAAGCCATCGTGGCGCACATGGTCGATGTCCGCCTGCTCCATCACACCCATGGTCTTCCATGTACGCACGTACTTGTTAGGCGCGATCTTGTACGCGCCTTCCTTGCCGAGCTGGCTGAGGAAGCTCACCAGATCGAGGAATTCATCTTCGCGCAGGCTGGCGGTGAGACCGGGCGGCATCATGCTCACCGGGCTGATCACGCGGCTGGCGATTTCGGATTTTGCCACCTTCTGCATCTGGTTCGCGGGATCGCGGATGACGAGTTCTTCATTGCCATCCTGCACAAGGCCGCCGCTCACCACCTGACCGTCCTTCTTGGACACGATGATCATGTGGTAGCCCTCTTTGATTTTGGCCGTGGGGTTCAGGATCGACTCAATCAAGTAGTCGATGGGAGCACTGGCACCGATGCTCACGAGGTTCGGTCCCAGCACGCCGCCCGCATCGCCGATGGCGTGGCAGGACATGCATAGGAGCTGCTGGCGGCGGAACACCGCCTCACCGCGCTTCGGATCACCGCTGGCCTTCACCTTCTCCACCAGCGCCGCCATCTCTTCAGCCGTCGGCATGTGGTCCATCTGCTTCACCTTGCCCGCTGTCTTCAAGGCATCGGCGAGGCCGCCCTTGATGCCGCGTGTGGTGACCATGCGGATGCCCTCGACCGCCACGGCTTCCGGCAGAGTGTTGCCCGCCAGCTCCTTCGCCAGCACATCCGGCAACTTCTTGTCCTTGAGGAAAGCGCCGAGCACGGTGGTTGCCTGCGCGCCGGTGTTAGCCGTGGCGAGGAACTCCACGGCATGCTTCGCAGCCGTCGGCGGAGCAACTGCGGTGAGGCCTTCGATGCACAGGGCCTTCAGCGAAGCGTCCTGGCTTTCGCGGAACAGCTTATCGAACAAATCACGCGTCTTGCCGCCGCCGAGAGCGGTGAGGCCACGCAGCGCGCCGTCCTTGATCTGAGGGATCGTGGCTGCATTGGTGAGCAGGCCCACCAGCGTGTCGCGCGCCTTCTCCACCTTCCAGTAACCGGCCAGGAACGTGGCGCGATGAACGATCTCGGCACGCGGGCTGGCCAGCCATGCGGTGACCAGCGCCTCAGCGCCTTCGGGGATCACCTTGCGGGCGCTGCCCGCCTTCATCAAAGCTTCCATCAGGCCGACCACCTGCGCAGCCATGGCGGGATCATTGACCATGTCGGCCATCTCTTTGGCCTGCGCCGCATCAGCGGAATCACCTGCCACGGCGAGCACGGCGGCGGCGTCTTCAGCACTGAGCTTGCCGCCCTTGAGCGCGGCGAAGAGCGGTGGCAACGCATCGCTGCGGCCGGTGCTCTTGAGGGCGTACACGAGGTGCTTGGGATTGGTCAGCTTCAGCGCTTCCTTCGCCACGGCGGGCATCCACACATCGGCCTGCTCGCGGGCGGTCAGCTCCAAGAGGAAGTCGAGGCTTTCATCCATCGGCTTGTCCAGCGCCTTGAGCGCCGTTTCAAAAGCGGCAGGCGTGCGCATGTCTGCCAGCACCGCCACGGCCCACAGGCGCACCTGGGCGTTCTCATCGGCAATGGCTGCGGCCAGCACTTTCTTCGCATCGGGAAGCTCACGCCAGCGATGACTGAGGATGCGCAAAGCAGCCGCCCGGGCGCGGTAATCGCTGCACGCCCACAGAGTGCGCCAGAGCTTGGGCGAGAACTGATTCACGCACTCGCGCGTCCACGCAGCCTCCAGCAAATCGTGCTGATAATTCGGCGCTGCCTTGTCCAGTGCTTCCGCCCAGGCATCCACCGCCGGGGCCACCTCCGCAGCGCCATGGGCACGCAGTTCACGCTTGGCAAAGTGGCGCACATACTTGCGCGGCGACTTCAGCATTTCCAACAACTCGGGCACTGGCTTGCCAGCGATCTCCGGCAGCGCGGGAGCCGTGCGGCCCTTTGGCGTGATGCGCCAGATGCGGCCGTGCTCGTGGTCGCGGCGCGGATCGCGGAAATCCACCTCGCCGTGCTGGATGATCGGGTTGTACCAGTCCGCAATGTAGAGCGCGCCATCGGGGCCGAACTTCACATCAATGGGGCGGAAGGCGACATGCGTGGAGGCCAGCACATCCTTCTCCTGCTTCGCGATGTAGGCGCTGCCATTGGGCGTGATCGTGAAGCGGTTCACACGGCCGCCACGGAAATCATTTTGTATCACAGTGCCCTGCCAGTCCTGCGGCCAGTACGGATCATCCACGATCTCCTGGCCCGACTGCTTCGGCTGGCCGGGGCTCATGCCATGCACGATGCGCTTCGCTCCGGGCGAAGTGGCGAAGACGCTGCCGGGGAAGATGTAGTTCACCCCTTCGCTGCCCGCGCCATCAGCGGCGAAGGACTGGCCCCAGCGGTCGAACTCGAAGCCCCAGGGATTGATCAGCCCCTTGCTGATGATCTCCAGCTTGCGCGTCTCCGGGCGGAATTCCCACACGCCACCGCCCATTAGGCGGCGCACGCCCCAGGGCGTTTCGATGTGGCTGTGAATGTAGATGGATTGCAGGAAGTACAGGAAGCCCTCGGGGCCAAACCGCATCGTGTGCAGAAGGTGATGCGTGTCCTCCGTGC
>JAQGPI010000649.1 GCA_028293175.1 Verrucomicrobiaceae bacterium
GTGACGCCGCTGACGAATGGGAATTATGTGGCCATCAGCGCTGATTGGAACAGCGGAGCGGGAGCCGTCACCTGGGCTAGCGGCACAGCACTCAACGCTGGAACTCTCTCCGCCACTAACTCCCTTACTGGCGTGGTCGCCAATGAAGTCGTGGCCCTGCCCAACGGCAATTTCGTGGTCGTCAGCCCCACATGGGACAACAGCAAGGGTGCCGCCACCTGGGGCAATGGCGCGACAGGCATCGTGGGCACCGTCTCTGCCTCCAATTCTCTTGTCGGCTCCGCCGTTGGCGATGAGGTCGGTCGCAATGGCGTCACCGTCCTGACCAACAGCAACTATGTGGTCGTCAGCAGCACATGGAATAATGGCAAAGGTGCAGTGACCTGGGGAAATGGAACGACTGGCGTGAAAGGCGTAGTAGTTGCTGACAACTCATTGGTGGGTACCACCTTCGGTGATGAAGTGGGGGCTAATGATCACTCCGGCGGGGACCGCAATGGCGTGGTGGCCCTGACCAACGGCAACTATGTCGTTAGCAGTCCGAACTGGAACGGTATTAGGGGTGCTGCCACCTGGGGCAGAGGAACCGGGGGGGTGCAAGGCACCATTAGTTCATCCAATTCCCTCGTGGGGTCCGCAGCCCTGGATGCGGTGAGTGAATATGGGATCACGCCTCTCAGCGATGGCGACTACGTGGTTTTCAGCCCGCACTGGCGCTCCGGTTCTTCAAGCGTGGGCGCGGTGACCCTGGGTGACGGTGCCGCTGGCACCTCCGGGCTGATTAGCGCCGCAAACAGCGTTATCGGCGGTACGGCGAACAAGGGCGACACCATGGTGTTTGACTATCTGGCCCCGCAGAAGGTGCTGGTGGTCGGTCGCCCCGCCGACAACATTCTGAGCTTCTTCACCGGTGTGGTGCTGACGCCCGCCGTCTTCACCGTCTCCACTTCTAGCGGCGCTGTCAGCGATGGCGGCACTCAGGACTTCGGCAACGTGTTCATCGGCGCAAGGCCAAGCATCGTCTTCACCATCACTAACACCGGGCCCGACAATATCACCTCGCTGCTCATCAACAAGGATGGCACCGACAAGGATTACTTCAGTGTCCTGATCAATCCCCCCTCAACAATTGCTTCTGGAGCCACTAAGACCTTCACGGTGACCTTCACGCCAAAATCGCCGGGTGCCAAGACGGCGGCCCTGCACATCATTGCCAATGGCGTTGTTGCCGATCCCTTTGACATCACGCTGACCGGCACCGCCAAGGTCGCAGTGCTGCCAGTGGTAACCACCACTGCCGCTACAGGCATCGCTTTTGATGGAGCAACTCTCAACGGTACCGTGAATGCCAAGGGATCACTCCGGAACATTACTTTTGAGTACGGCCTCACCACCACCGCCCTCACCAGCGTGACCGCCAATCCTGCCACACTTGAAACCAACGTTGCCACCCCTGTGGCCAGTGCCCAGCTCACCGGCCTGGCCCCGCACACAAAGTACAACTTCCGAGTAAAGGCTGAGGGTGACCTCGGTGCCGCCACCGGTGCCTTCCTCACTTTCACAACGGCCGATCGCGTGCCCGTGACAGTAGAGGACAGCGCCGTCGCTCTGCCTTCCGCCAAGATCACGATTCATCCCTTGGCCAATGACTCTGACCCTGACATGGACACGCTGAGCATCTTCTCCTTCACTCAGCCAGGAGTGGCGGTGGGCACGGTCGTGAGGTCCGGCCTCGACCTGATCTTCACGCCTGCGGCTGGCTTTACAGGTGGCGAATTCAAATACATCGCTGCGGATGCTTTTGGCGGCAAAAGCCCGGCCACGACCGTAACGCTCCAGCTCGGCACCTGCGTTTGCCCTAGCACGATCACTGCGGCTTCGGATCAGGCTCCGGTCACCATCACGGTCGAGGCTACGGCTCCCTTCACGGTGGTGGAGGCATTGCCGTGGCTCAGTGTCGCACCCTTCGTCCCCAATGTGCCCGGCGACACACAGGTGACCTTCATCTTCGCACCCAATCCCTCGCTGGCGAATCGCTCCGGCGTGATCAAGGTAGGGGGGCAGGCAGTCACCGTCACCCAAAACGGCATTCAAGCCGAACCCGTGTTAGACACGCCGAACCCGGTGGCTGATGCCGCTATCAGCGCCAGTTATGATCTAGCCATCGTGACCCACAATGGCCCGGTGACCTACACTGCGACGGGACTGCCCACAGGGCTCACCCTTTCCAATGTGACCGGCCATATCACCGGCATGCCCACCGTGGCTGGGACCAAGCAAGTGAGTATCACCGCTAGAAATGCCAAGGGCGCCTCCAACACCATCATCTTCCCCATCACGGTGCAGGCCTTCCCCGCCAGCCTGCTTGGCAGCTACACAGCCACCCTTCCCCGCTCGACGGGCTTGGTTAACAATGACCTTGGAGGTTTGCTGACCTTCACCGTGGCTGCGAACGGCCCTGTCACCGGCACGCTGAAAAGCGGCGCGGGCAGCTACCCCTTCAGCGGACGGCTGAACACGGCGGTGAATCCCGCTTCGCCTGATCCTTTGCATGCGCGGCTGAGTGTTTCCATTCCCCGTGTGCGGGGCGCTGCCACACCTCTGCTGCTAGTCGTGAATATGAACTCGCCGGCGGACGGGCAGATCGCTGGCACGGTGACTCTGGGTGCCAATGTGGTGAACTTTACCGGCTGGCAAAATGTCTGGAGCCTGACCGCCCATGCGCTGGCGACGGATTATGCCGGTGCCTTCACCGCCGCCTTACAGCCGAGCAATGCCTCCGTTTCGCTGCCGCAGGGTGATGGCTTCCTGACCTTCTCGATGACTACCAAAGGTGTGATTACTTGGAATGGTCAACTTGCGGATGGTACGCCGCTCACCGTGGGCACGACTAACCTCGGCCCGAATGGCGAGGTGCCGCTCTTTAGCGCGCTGTACGCGGGCAAGGGGTCGATACT
>JAQGPI010000420.1 GCA_028293175.1 Verrucomicrobiaceae bacterium
TCCTTCGCCCAGCAGCCTGCCGCTCCGACGGCAGAGTCCCGCCTGCGCGATGCCTTGAAAAAGCTGACCGTCCGTGTGTCCGAAGCCGAAGCAGGCCGCGCCACCTCGCAGGCGGCCCAGGCCGAAGCCGAAGCTAAAAACACCGAACTTACCGCCAAGCTGGAGGAAGCCACCACGACCATCGCCAAGCTGACCAAGCAAGCGGCGGCTGACAAGGAATCGACCGACCGCACCATCGACGGGCTTAATGGCAAACTGGCAGCCCGCGATAAGGACGTGGCAGCGCTGAAGGAAGCGCTCGGCAAATGGAAGGATGGATTCAATCAAGCCCGCAATGTCGCCATCGCCAAGGAGAGCGAACGCAAGCAGGCATCGGACAAGCTCATCATTGCTGACCGTAAAGTCGCCGAATACGAGCGCAAGAACGCCGCCATGTACAAAATGGGCACTGAGGTGCTGAGCCGTTACGAAAGCTTCGGCCTCGGCACCGCGCTTCTCTCACGTGAACCCTTCGTAGGCACCATGCGGGTGAAGTTCGAAAATATGATCCAGGACTACGGTGACAAGCTCAACATCGAGCGCATCAAGCCCGAAGCTGGCACGAAGAAGGAAGTTCCTGCGAAAACGTCAAAAACGAAGAGCTAAAGCCGTGCGGCGTAAGTCTTTGTTCAAGGTTGAACCAGATGTGTGACGCTTGGGATATTATTTGCTACAAGTTAATATTTGCGTTCTGATTTTCACCGCCTTATACCAAGTTAGTGGTCCGCCTTACCAAGCACTTGATCGTGGCAGCGCTGATGATTTCCATCGGCGCTCAATGGGTCGTGCTGCAATCAGCGGCCTGGGTGGGAATGGCCGTGCGCTATTCGATGGAGACGGGTTCAGTAAGCAAGGGCTTGGCCGAAACCTTTGATGGCGAGCATCCGTGCGCGCTTTGCGATGTGGTGGCTAAGGGCCAGCAGAGCGAGAAAAAGAACACCAAGTTTGAGTCGGTGAAGAAGTTGGAGCTGTTCGCCAATCAGTCTTGTGTGCTGATCATCGCACCCAAGCCTACCTCCGTTCACATTTTTCACACGGTGACTGAGGTCGCCGTGCCGCGCGTGATCACGCCGCCCGTGCCTCCGCCCCGAAGCGTTGCGGCATAAGCCTTCACGAGCCTGTGCTCGTGCTGCCCGGCTTTTTTGTGCCAATGGCTGACGGGCGACGGTGACACACGTCCTCCCACGATGGGTTTTCGTCGCTCGTACGGCCACCTTCCCTGCATGGACCGTCCTTACGGCCATTGGTGGTCGAATTTCAATCCGGGCTAGCTTTTCCCCGTCTGCGCAGACCCATCTAGGGGCCCATTACCGCCTTTTGCAGGACTGCATCAAGGCATACGTTTTTATTATAAATTAATATATTTTCTTATTTCATATCATGAAGAAACATTTCTGGCTACTCGCCTTCGCTGGCACTTTCCTTCACGCCGAAACTCCGGCCCCCGCAGACGCCACTACCCTGCCCACCATCACCGTCACAGCAGAGGCCGCATCCCTCACCGCTCCCTCGCAAGAGCAGGCCAGGCAGGAGCTGCGGCAGATCCCTGGCGGCACCTCGGTGACGGATTCGGAGTCCTATAAAACTGGGCGCGCAGTCACGCTCAAGGATGCGCTGGACTTCACTCCCGGCGTCTATACCCAGCCTCGCTTTGGCGGCGAGGAAGCCCGTATCTCCATCCGCGGTTCCGGTATCCAGCGCACCTTCCATGGTCGCGGTCTCAAGCTGATGCAGGACGGCGTGCCCTTGAACCTTGCCGATGGTGGCTTTGACATGCAGGCCGTTGACCCCCTTGCGGTGGATTACATAGAGACCTATCGCGGTGCCAATGCGCTGCGCTATGGCGCCACCACGCTGGGCGGCGCGATCAACTTCATGTCGCCCACCGGCTACACCGCCCCCTCCTTCCAGGCGCGTGCGGAATACGGCAGCTTCAACACTCTCCGCGGCCAGCTCAGCACCGCCGGTGTGCAGGGCGCGATGGACTATTATATGACGGCCCTGCACTCCTCCACGGATGGCTTCCGCGATCACAGCACGCAGAGCAATCAGCGGTTCTTCGGCAACATAGGCTACAAGCTGAGCGAAGATGTGGAGACCCGTTTCTACCTGAGCTATGCGCACACCGATTCCGAGCTGCCGGGCAACCTCACGAAGGAGCAGTTGCGCTCCAATCCGCAGGTCGCCCAACGCAATCCGTTCTTCCGCATCTTTGACTACGTGGACAGCAACTGGCACCGCGACTTCGACCTGTTCCGCATTGCGAACAAGACCACGTGGAAGCTGGATGCCGACTCACAGTTCAGCGTATCGAGCTACTATGCACATAAGGAGCTGGATCACCCGATTCTCTTTGTCATCGACCAAGTCAGCGACGACTTTGGCTTCGACTTCAACTATCACAGCAACGCCCTGGTGGCTGAACGCAAGAATGATTTCACCCTGGGCTTTACCCCCACCTTTGGCTACGTGCATGACCAGCGTTTCAACAATGTACTAGGCAGCCGTGGCGCGAAGTTTGCGGATGATGAGACCTTCTCTGCCAACCTGGACCTGTATGTGGAAGATGTCCATTACGTCACCGACAATCTGGCGTTCGTGGCGGGCACTTCGGTGTCTTATGCCGTGCGCAACAACAAAGACAAGTTTGGTCCTTCCATCGCTACCTCGCCTAACAATGTGGATCAGGATTTCTGGGGCTTCAGCCCAAAGCTCGGCTTCCTCTATGATTTGAATGAGCGCTCGCAGCTCTTCTTCAATGCCAGCCGCAGCTTCGAGCCGCCGAGTTTTGGTGAACTGGACGTGGGCGGACTCGCCAACACGGATGTGACGAGACTGGATGCGCAAACGGCCACCACGGTGGAAGCAGGCACGCGCGGCAGCAGCGCCAATGGCCGTGTGAAATGGGACTTGGCCTATTACTTTGCCTGGCTCGATGACGAACTGCTCCAGTACTCCACCGGCCCTGGTCTTACACAGACAATCAATGGCGGTCGCACTCTGCATCAAGGCGTGGAATTCGCCCTGGATGTCACCTTGGTGGAAGGCCTCTTCGCCAAGTCCATTGCGGCCACTGCACCTGTGAGCGCGAAATCAGCCAAGTCCGTGCAGCCTGTGGCTGCGCAGGAAGGCGACCGCTTGGTGTTCAAGCAGAACTACCTGTGGAATCACTTCCGCTTCGATAACGACACGCAGTTTGGCGACAACCAGATGCCCGGCATCCCCGAGCATTACTACCGCGCCGAGCTGCTGTATGAGCATCCCTGTGGCTTCTACGCCGGTCCAAACTTGGAGTGGGTTTTCAACAGCTACCCCATCGATTCGGCCAACACTGCCACCGCCGATTCCTATGCGCTGCTAGGCTTCAAGGTAGGCTGGCGCTCAAAGAAGGGGCTGTCTGTGTATGTGGAGGCACGCAATCTCACGGACGAACACTACGCCGCTACTACTGATGTGATGAGCCGGTTCAATCCATTCAATCCCGCCGCGTATCTGCCCGGCGATGGCCGCAGCGTGTTCTTCGGCATGGAATACAAGTTCTAACATCCCTTCCTCCGGCCCGTACCGCCATCAGCGTGGTACGGGCCGTTTATCTAGTGGGGAACTCTCATCCTATGAATATTCTTTCTTGCTCCCTGTCATTGCTCTTGGTCGCATCGGTTTCCGCTTTGGCTCATGAGACAGGCAGTTTCATGGCGGGCGTGCAATCGCTCGACGTCACACGCAGCGACCAGCGCCTACACATGCTGCTTGGCGAGGCAACAAAGGCAGATGCACCTGCGGCCCTGGGTTATGTGCGCTCAGAGGACAGCGGGGCCACTTGGTCAAAGCCTGTACGTGTGGACCTGGACAACAAGCCTGCTGCGGGGTTGCACCGTGGCATGGACGCGCAAGTCGCCGCTTTCGGCAGTTACATCGTCGCCGTCTGGCAGACGGCGGGCACGGATTCCTGGGGCGGCGGACCGATGGCCACAGCGTTTTCCTCAGACCTCGGCCAGACATGGCTGCGGGGCCCGAATCCCGCTGATGATGGCTCCACGGAAGGGCATAATTTCATCGACATCGCGGCGGACGGCAAAGGTGACTTCCATCTGGTGTGGCTCGACACGCGCAATGGAAAGCGCGGCCTGCGCACCGCTGTCTCATCCGATCACGGCCACACGTGGTCACCCAATCGCACGGTGGATGAGGAGACCTGCGAGTGCTGCTGGAACACCATAGCCGCCTCTCCTGACGGCGGAGCCTTTGTGATATACCGTGATAAGTCGCCGCGAGACATGGCAGTGGCGGCACTGCATGATGGTGCGCGCGCGCCTGCGCCTGTGGGCAGTTTTAAATGGGAGTTCCCCGGCTGCCCCCAT
>JAQGPI010000657.1 GCA_028293175.1 Verrucomicrobiaceae bacterium
GGGGCTACCGGTGGTGCGTGAACTGGCTCAGGCCATCTGGCCGCGAGTGTATCCGGGCATCATCAGCGAGGCGCAGATCGCCTACATGCTAGAGCTTCGCTACGACCTCGCGGCGCTGAGTGGTGATCTAAACAAAGGCGTGCGCTTCGCCCTCATCAAGTCCGGTGACGATGCGATTGGCTTTACCGCCTTTGAGCCGCGCCCTACTGAGGGTGAGGCGTTTTTGCATAAGCTCTATCTTCTGCCCGAATTTGCCGGAAAGGGCGTGGGAGCTGAGTCGCTGAGATGGGTGACGGAACAAGCGCGCTCCCTGAGTTTGCGGCGCCTGCGGCTATTCGTGAACAAGCACAACACCAGCGCCATTCGCGCCTACCAGCGCGCAGGCTTTGGGTTTGAGAAGGACGTCATCACGGAGATTGGCGGCGGGTTTGTGATGGATGATTATGTGATGGTGAAGACGCTGTAAATATGTCCTGGGCCATCGCCAACGAACTCGCTGAGCTTGAAGCCGCAGGCCTGCGGCGGCGGTTGCGTGTGCTGGGATCGCCGCAAGGCACGGTGGTGAATCTAGACGGGCGAGAGGTGGTAAATTTTTCCTCGAACGATTACCTTGGGTTGGCGGCCAGCGCGGAGCTGCGTGCGGCCTTTGCAGAGGGCGTGCGGCGTTATGGAGCGGGCAGCGGGGCTTCGCGCTTAGTGTGCGGCGGGATGGCACCGCATCATGAGCTGGAGGAGGCTCTGGCGGCATTTAAAGGCACACAGGCCGCACTCACCTTCAGCAGCGGTTTTGCCGTGGCATTGGGCACGATCCCGGCGTTAATGGGCACGCAGGATGTGATCATTTTGGACAAGCTCTGCCATGCCTCGCTGGTGGATGCGGCAAGGATGTGCGGAGCTACGATCCGGGTTTTTCCACACAATCATCTGGGCAAGCTGGAGAAGCTGCTCATGGTCTCCTGCAGCAGCGCACGCCGCGTGTTGGTGGTCACGGAATCCATTTTCAGCATGGATGGCGATGCTGCGGCGCTCGCTGAGATCGTTGAGCTCAAGGAACGCCATGGCGCGTGGCTGATGCTGGATGAAGCTCACGGTGTTGGCGTGCTAGGGCCGCAGGGCAGGGGATTGGCCGCAGCGCTGGGCCTGGAGCAGCGAGTGGAGCTGCAGATGGGCACGTTGAGCAAGGCCTTCGGGCTCTCCGGCGGCTACATAGCGGCCTCGCGCAACGTCATTGACTTGCTCATCAATAAAGCGCGCAGTTTCATCTATACCACCGCGCCGCCACCGGCTCTGGCACATGCGGCGGGCGTGTCTTTAAAGCTGATTCAGGCACCGGAAGGGGATCGCCGTCGCGTGAAGCTTAATGCGAATCTACAAAGCTTCCGGGCACAAGGGCTGGGGACTCAACACACCTCTCAATCCGCTATCCTGCCCATCATCATTGGCAATGAAACGCTGGCGATGCACCTTAGCGCGAGGCTGCTGGACGAGGGCTTTCTTATTCCGGCCATTCGTTATCCTACAGTAGCGAGAGGCAGTGCGCGGCTGCGCCTCACCTTATCGGCCGCTCATGAAGCGTTCCAGATTGAAGCTCTTGCCATGCGCCTTCGGTGCGCGACGGCGGAATTGGCGGACAGTGAGGCTCTTCCAGAAGCCTTCGAGGTCAGCGAAGGCGGTTAACAATTGCGTGCCGGTAACATCGCGCGAGAAGGTGCGAGTGGCGTGCTCCAATCCGGCGCGGCCAAACTTGTCGCACTGGGAGGGATCATTGAGTAGAGCATACAAGTGCCGCGCCAGCGCCTCAGGCTTCCGCTCGGAGCAGAGCAGGCCGGTCAGGCCATCCAGCACCATCTCGGGCACTCCGGCTAGCCGGGTGGAAATGCAGGGCAGGGCGGCGGCCATTGCCTCCATCAGCACCGTGGGCAAGTTGTCCTTGCCGCCATCGTGCTCGGTAGCGCAGGCGAGGGCGAAGACCTGGGTGCGCTCCGCCATCAGCTTGCGGATCTCGGCAATGTCTTTTGGGCCGGCCAGCTCCACATTGTCCTCCAAACCCAGGCTTTCGATTTGCGCCTTCAACTCAGCTTCTAGCGGGCCTTCGCCGACGATGCGGCAGTAGAAGCTCACCTCCTGGTCGCGCAGCAATCCGCAGGCGGTGATCAGGTCGGCATAGCCCTTCTTTTCGATCAGGCGGCCTACGCTCAGGATGCCACCCTGGCTCTGAAAGCGGTTTGCCTTGGCCCTCGCTTCCGTGAAGGGCGCGAGGTCCATGCCGTTGTACACACGCCGCACGCGCGATGCAGCAGAAGGGAAGCGCTCCCGCAGTTGATTTGCGCTGTAATCGCTGACGGTGACGATGAGCGCGGCTTCTTCGAAGAGCGAAGGAAAGGGCACGGTCTCGTCCTCCGGCTTGCAGAAGATATCGTTCGCGTGCGCTGTGAAACTGTAGGACACCCCACTAAACTTGCGCAGCCACCAGCAGGTGCGCGCCCCCACCCCGGCGAAGTGTGAATGCACGTGCTGCGGCCGCTCTGCGGCGGGCAGATCAGCAATGATCTTGGCCATGTAGGCTGCCTCATAGACCCGCGCTTTGTCGCCTCGCTCACCCCAATGGCGCAAGACCAGCGCGGCGGCGCGAGGCAGGCCCTTTTCATCCTTCCAGTCGCGCACCTGTTTGATCAACTCATCGCGCTGCGGCAGGAAGTGCACGCGGTCCATCAGCGCCTTGGGGAAGTGCTGGATGGCTTCGTCACGCGTGTCGCGGATCGAAAAGATCAGCGGCCACACGCCCAGACGTTCTAACTGCTCAATCTCGCGCACGCAGAAGGTCTGCGTGAACGAGGGGAAGCGCTCAAAGACGTAAGCGAGGCGGATCATGACGACCTACCACTTTACCTGCTCGCCGATCTTGTCGTCCAGATACTTTCGCAGCTTGTCCAGCCCCAGGCCGGTATCGGCAGAGATTGGGAAGATCTTCACGCGTTTGAAGCGCTCTTTGATTTGCAGGAAGTGCTCTTCCGCTTCTGGAAGGTCCATCTTGTTGCACAAGATGACCCAGGGGCGCTTGGCCATCTCGCTGTCGTACAACTTGATCTCCATGCGCAGCGTTTGAATATCCGCAATGGGATCGCGGCCCTCGGTGCCCGCCGTGTCCACAACGAAAACGAGAAT
>JAQGPI010000429.1 GCA_028293175.1 Verrucomicrobiaceae bacterium
TCCTCAGCCTTGTCCCAGACGATGGGCGGCTGGCCGCGCATGGAGATCGGCTCCAGCCTGCGCAGGCGCTCCAGCGTGGGCACCGAATCCGGATGCGGAATGGCGGTGGCGATGCGGCGGTACTTAGTCTCGACTGGCGGGACGACGACGGGTGTGATGCTGTATTCTTTGCCCATGAGAAGCGGTGTCTGGTTCGGCACCATACTAGTGTTGGGGGGACCGCCCCTGCTACGTGGAATCTGCCGAGTACTGGTACTTTTGTGCAGAGGGTTGGGAGGAGCCTTTGAAAACTGCTGTTTGGAAGTAGGCGGCGGGAAAAGCTAAGGGTACACGTCCGATTCAAAATCGTGGGGCGAAGCCATCACAACCAAGCGGCCACCTATCCCTTAACTGTGCGCAGGTGGCTCCTCCAATCCTCACTACCCTATGTCCTCTGTTAATCCTGAAAACGATATTGCTGGTGGCTCAGCCACGCGGCGCCATTTTGTCGGTACCCTTGCTTCTGGCGTCGCAGCGGGCTTCGCTGTTTCTGCGCAGGCAGAAGAAAAGACCGTATCTGGTCTCGCCGCTCCTCCTGCTCAGACGGTGGTTCAGAATCCTGTCACCGAATACCCCCAGCCGCCTTTCCCCAAGCAGCTTCAGGAATGGCCTGGGCTGGCTGGCAAGATGACTCCTCGCCCCGATCATGGCGAGAAGAGCTATCAGGGCACAGGGCGCCTTACTGGACGAAAGGCGCTGATCACCGGAGGTGATTCAGGCATTGGCCGTGCCACAGCCATCGCCTTTGCGCGTGAAGGAGCAGATGTGGCCATCAATTACCTGCCTGCCGAGGAGGAAGATGCCAAAGAGGTGTTAGCCTTGATCCGTGAAGCAGGTCGGAAAGCCATAGCCATCCCTGGAGACGTCCGTGAGGAGGAGTTTTGCAAGAAGCTGACAGCCGATGCTGTGCAGGGACTTGGGGGACTCGATATTCTGGTAAACAACGCGGGCAGGCAGCAGTCCGTGGATTCCATTCTGGATCTGACCACAGAGGCTTTCGACGCCACCTTCAAGACGAACTTCTACGCCATCTTTTGGATCACCAAGGCGGCTATTCCACACATGAAGCCTGGCGCAAGCATCATCAACACCGGCTCGGAACAGGCCTATGACCCTTCCGCCAATCTCCTTGATTATGCCTCCACCAAGGCGGCTATCATCAATTTCACCAAGTCTCTTTCCAAACAGCTGGCACCGAAGGGCATCCGAGTCAATGCGGTGGCTCCTGGGCCAGTGTGGACGCCCTTGCAGATCAGCGGCGGCCAGCCTCAGGAGAAGCTCCCGGAGTTTGGCAAGAAGACCTCGCTTGGACGTGCCGGACAGCCGGTGGAACTCGCACCTCTGTACGTCCTCCTTGCTTCACAGGAATCGAGCTTCGTCACGGGTCAGGTGCATGGCGCATCGGGTGGTGGCGGCAGCCCGTAGCCCTTGTCTCACGGACGTGCCGGTCTGATTGTAATCGTGAACCGTTTCCTTGCCGTATGTTGTGCGCCTCCCCTCATGCACACGGCGAATTAGTGGATTTTTCCTCTCTCTTTAGGAGACACAACGAATAGGTCCCATAAGACTCATTCGTCCTATGGGACCTATGCAAAGGTCAAATGATCAGGCGCCGCTCAGATCAATGGAAGAAGCCGTACTTCACCATGATGGGGATGATCACAATGGCCAGGATGTTGACCACCTTGATCATCGGGTTCACGGCAGGGCCGGAAGTGTCTTTGTAAGGATCGCCCACGGTGTCACCGGTGACAGCGGCCTGGTGGGCGAAACTGCCCTTGCCGCCGTGGTTACCTTCTTCCACATACTTCTTGGCATTGTCCCAGGCACCGCCCGCGGAGGTCATGGCAATACCGACGAAGAGGCCGGTGACGATGGTGCCGATGAGTAGGCCACCGAGCGCTTCCTTGCCCATGAAGGCAACGCCAATGACGAAGATCAGTGGCAGCAGGGCAGGCACGGTCATCTTGCTGAGAGCGGCCTTAGTGACGATGTCCACGCACTGGCGGTAGTCAGGAATATCCGCACCAGTGAGGATGCCGGGCTTTTCCTTGATCTGGCGGCGCACTTCGATCACCACGGCACCAGCGGCGGAGCCCACGGCGTCCATGCTGAAGGCGGTGAAGAGGTAAGGCAGCAGGCCACCGATAAACATGCCGATGATCACCATCGGATTGCTCAGATCGAACGGAATGGAGGTCAAGTGAGGCAGCGAGGCCTTCAAGTCCTCCACATACGAACCAAACAGCACCATGGCTGCGAGGCCGGCGGAAGCGATGGCATAACCCTTGGTCACGGCCTTCATCGTGTTGCCCACGGCGTCCAGTTCATCGGTGATCTTGCGAACGCTTTCAGGCAGGCCGGACATTGCGGCAATGCCACCGGCGTTGTCGGTGATGGGGCCGAAAGCATCGAGGGAGATGATGATGCCGGAGAGGCTGAGCATGGCGACCACGGCGATGGAAATGCCGTATAGGCCAGCCCATTCATAGCTGCACCAGATGGAGCCGGCGATGGCCAACACTGGTAGCACGGTGGAATGATGGCCCACGCTGATGCCAGCGATGATGTTGGTGGCGTGGCCGGTTTCCGAGGCCTTGGCAATGCGGCGTACAGGGGCGTGGAAGGTGGAGGTATAGTAGTTGGTGAACCACACGACCAGCACGGTGAGCACGAGGCCGACAACAGCACACCAGAAGAGATTCGAGCTTGGGATGACTTTGCCGCCCACGTTAAGGGTTTCGCCGAACATGCTGCCGGTGACTGCCTTGAATAGCAGCGCTGAGATGATGCCGGAGACAGCCACACCGCCGATGAGGGCATTGGTGGCGCTCTTCTGCTTCACGAAATTGACGAAAGCAATGCCGATGACCGAAGCGATCAGGGAAAGGCCGCAAAGCACAAAAGGATAGATCAGCGCGGCTGCGTTATCCTTGACTGTGAGGAAGCCGACCAACACGCCGCCGATAAGGCTGACGGCATAGGTTTCAAACACGTCCGCAGCCATGCCAGCGCAATCGCCGACGTTGTCGCCCACGTTGTCAGCGATGGTGGCAGGATTGCGTGGATCGTCTTCGGGAAGGTTCTGCTCGATCTTGCCCACAAGGTCAGCGCCCACGTCGGCTGCCTTGGTGTAAATGCCGCCACCGAGACGGGCGAACACGGAAATCAGGGAGCTGCCGAGCGCGAGACCCACCAGCGATTCGATGGCTGCCTTTGTATCACCATTGGTCACTTTTAGCATCACCGCATAGAAGCCAGCTACAGAAAGCAGGCCCAGGCCGACAACCAGAAGGCCGGTCACCGCACCGCCATTGAAGGCAACTTTTAGCGCCGCGTGGGAGCTGACCGAAGCCGCTTGCGCCGTTCGCACATTAGCCCGGACGGCCACGTACATGCCGATGTAACCGGCCAGCATCGAACAGGCCGCGCCGATCACAAATCCCGCTGTGGCCGCACCACCCCGGATGAAATACACACCCACAGCCAGGGGCAGAGCGATCATCGCAACGGCTGTCATCTGACGGCTCAGGTACGCTTGAGCTCCCTCTTGCACCGCCTTGGCAATGAAGGCCATTTTTTCATTCCCCGCAGAGGAACCAAGGACCTGACGGATCAGCACATAGGCACAGGCAAGACCGCCGAGTCCGAGCGCAAGCGAGAAAGAGATGCCGTTGGAAGTAAGGAAACTGGGATTCATCGAGACGTGATGGGAAGGGTAAGAGGAGCTGTGTAGGAGCGAGTAAAGCCGCAAAGTTTAGCGGGTGACCCTTTTAAGGCAAGGCCGTTTTGCTTCTTCGCGGAGGCAACCAAACGAATGGCTTAGGCGGAACTTGCGGGCAGGATGCATTTGAGGAAGGCGAATATTGGGAAGAAAAGGGACTGAATGGATGGCTATCCCGGTCTGAAGTTGCGCATTCTGTCTTGAAAGACCATGCTGCCGCTCCGAGCCGCATGTATATTATACCGTGGTATGAAAGCGTATTTACAACGGATAATCAGGCGGGTCTGGAGCGGCCAATATGGGTAGATCCGACTGGATCAAACCGGATCAAACCGAAAAAAGCGCGGCGAACGAGAGCCCCGAATCAGTTCAGCCATCTTTTCCCGGCCTTGCTCCCCATTGATACGCTGCTACCCTCGGCACCCCGTTTTCTACTCATGAGCAAATCCGTCCCCCCCTCCAAAGGCATTGTGTATCTCGTCGGCGCTGGTCCCGGTGATCCAGGGCTTCTCACGCTGCGGGCCAAGGAATGCATCGAGGAGGCTGATGTGCTGATTTACGACTACCTGTCGAACCCTGAATTCCTGCGCATGGCGAAGGCAGGTTCGGAGCGCATCTACGCGGGCAAGAAGGCCAAGGACCACACGCTGACACAGGACCAAATCAACGCGCTCATCGTTGCCAAGGCGAAAGAGGGCAAAGTGGTCACGAGGCTGAAGGGCGGCGATCCTGTGCTGTTTGGCCGTGGTGCTGAAGAGGCGGCGGAACTGGCTGCGGCGGGCATCCGCTATGAGATCGTGCCAGGTGTGAGCTCTTCCATTGCGGGTCCGATTTATGCAGGCATTCCGGTGACCCACCGCGCGCATGCTTCGCAATTGACCATCTTCACGGGCCACGAAGATCCGACCAAACCAGAGAGCTCGTTGGACTATGCGCATCTAGCGAAGACCCCCGGTACCCGAGTTATGCTGTTGGGCGTGGAGCGGATGATGGAGTTCACCGGCGTACTTATCAAGCACGTAGCAGCGGCGGATACACCTGTAGCCCT
>JAQGPI010000445.1 GCA_028293175.1 Verrucomicrobiaceae bacterium
GGTTTGAATTGCTAGTGGCGAACTCATTTGTAAAAAGCGGGGTTTAGGTTGGACTCTGATCTCGACCAAGGTCTTGCCGCCCACGCCCCTTTCACACATATGATCTATGGGCTTGGACAATGTGCCCGGATGCCAACAACTTCAGGCACACCCTCACACTGCAAGGCGGCAGTCCGCATTCAAGGGGTTTGTCCATTGGCAGATTCCACTTAGGAGAAGCGTCTGTGCAACATGCCGCACAGATCAACCCTGTTATGCCGTGGGCGAAGATGAATGGGGGAAACGCTTGGGAAAGCCCGTTGTGACCGCTTCTGCGGGCCGCTGCGGGACGAGATGCCCAAGGTCCAGGCCTGCGTATTCCACGCGGTCGATAGCGGCTTTCAGAGCCGCCAACGTCTGACCATGTGAGTACAGTCGCTCTGAACTTCGCTTGCCGTGTCCCCATCCGCCAAGCTGTTCCGCATCTTCAATGCTCACGTTGGAACGGGTGAGCTGCGTGCGCCACTGGTGGCGAAAACTGTGGAACGTGGCTTTGCACCTTGGCAAAACAGCGTCGGTGAAGTGGCCGAACCATTTCGAGAATAAGCCGGAACGATAGCCCTTGCTGTCTGGCGGCAGTTCGGGAAACAGGCGGCTCCCGGCACCGTCTTTGGCACGCTCTCGGACGTATTCCAAAAAGCCCATTTTGATGAGCTGGTGATGGATTGGGACGCGACGGCGGCTTTGCTTTGTTTTCAGTCTTTTCCCAGCCTTAGAATTTCCGTCTGTCCCTGGTCGGATCGAGACAAACCAGACGCCCTCCTCTTCCTTCACATCCTCAACAAAAAGCTCGCACAGCTCATTGAGTCGCGAGCCCTGGAATAGAGCAAGCAACGGCACCCAAAACCGTCCCCGGCGAGGGACGTTCGACCCTGGCTTGGCGTAGTTCCTGGCATCGTCAACGCATCCTGTGTAGAGCGGCGTGCTAAATAGCTTATTGAGTTCGTCGATGGAAAAGAGGCTCTTCTCCTCTGACTCTTCCGAGTATCGTTCACGGAGGAATCGGACGCTGGCGGGGTTGTCCTCCACCATTTTCAACTCCTTACCAAAGTTGAAGATGGCAACCACGTTACAGAGATAATTGGCGAGGGTTTTCGCCCCGAGCCGCTTTACGTCTCCCACTTTCTCAGCAGCGGCTATTGCATCCTTGAGGGAGAGCCCACGGTAGCGCTGCTGGGCATTCACTGGCACTTTTTCTAGCAAGTCGAAAAAGTCCCTCATCTTCTCAGGATCAATGGCCGATAGGGGGCAAGCATCGGTGAAAAACTGCTGGAGCAGGCGAATTGGAACTTCGTACGTGCGAGCGGTTCCCGCAGCGCTTCGCTTTTCGTGGTGCTTCTTGAACTCGACAAGCAGCTCACCAAGGGTGCGCCGTTTTACAGGCGGGGGCGAATGAGCCGAAAGGCTTTGGAAGTATGGATCGCTTCCAGGTTTACACACTGGAACTCCAGGCACCACGTACATTAGCCGACTACATTTCCGTTCTGTCGTTTCGACAAGGGCACGCCTCAATAACGACCCCAGTTTTGCGAAGGATGGGGAGTCGGACGGAAGCGCAATTCCGGCGTCACTGAGGCATTCCGCAACGAGGCCGGATGGATCAAAAACCGGTGAGCCAAACAGTCCACCCCCTATCGAAGGTCGGTCCGTCTGATAGTGTGCAAGGTCGCCAGTTACATTGTCCCAGATCGTTGCGAGGTCTGCTGATGGGAGCGCCTTTGCCTCTGTCTCCCACCACGTTTCATTCTTGGCCTCTTCGCGGACAAACCAAGTTGCAACAAGCTGGTGGATTTCGCTGTCTTGCAGTTCATGCACCTGTGCAACTTGCTGCACTTTTGGAACGGCTTTCCTTCGTGCCTCGTCAAATTGGCCCGCGAGCTGAGCTTGGGCATAGGGGGCCTGTTTCATCGCCCTACCGTAGTCTGAGGTCTTCAGCGAGACGCGAATCTCGGTGCGTTTCAGCACCTCAACAAGTTCACTGGGCACCCGTTTGCGGACGTAATAAACGCCTCCTCTGCGGAAAACGTGCGGAGTCTTGGGCATGTCGTTCTTGGCCTCTTGTGGATCAGGGTTGTGTACCACCTGATGCTTCTGAGCCCTTGATTTAGAACGGTTTACCGCATTCATCGGCCTTGGAGAGGGATGGAGCGGAAGGGGTGGGATTCGAACCCACGGTGAAGTCGCCCCCACGTCTGATTTCGAGTCAGATACTTTAGACCACTCAGCCACCCTTCCTTGATTGAACTACCTTGCCACCCTGCAAAGGACGGTTTGGCAGCCCATTATCTAAACCGGAGGGCAAGCCTTTGCAAGCGGCGGGTTTCGGCAGCTTCAATTTCGACCGTGCAGGTGCTCGCGGACAATACGGGTCACCTCTTCAGCGCATTCTTTCTGCTTCACGCAGCTGTGCCGGTAGGGAATGATCTTTTCCGAAACTGCCTCATCCAGGTGGCTGCTGGAATACGGCACGATACCATCACTACTGTCCAGAAGCAGGCCTCGCCCTCCCATGTTTCCAATAATAATGGAATGGCAGGGTACCGTCATAGGCCTTGAATTCAAAGCCTGAAACAATGGATGCCGTGGTGAGAGAGAGCTCACGCTATTGATGCCGAAGCTGCTCAACGATAACCGTTCGGGGGCCAGCATCTCCACATCCAACGTGGCCACCGAAGTAGCAAGCTGCACGATTTGCTGGGGCGCGCGGATGAGCCTCGCGCCCATCCGCCCAATCCAGCTGTCGGCGAGCTTGCTACCGCGGTGCGGAGTGGCGACAAAGACCACGTCCTTAATATGCGGATTGGCTTTGAACAGTAGCGCCTCGCGCAACTGTTTTGAGACTTCACCGTCGAGAGGGATCTTGGAGGGTGGCACGCGAAACCAGGTGCGCCAATAAGCCTCCTCTGAGTCCTGGACCTGCATGCGCGTGAGCAGCCCGCCCATACTATGACCTATCATCACAGTGTGATTGAAGCCAGCATCCGTATCTCGAGGATTGAAGGTCATGCGCGCGTCCTCCATCCCCTTGCGCAGGCGCCCGGCGGAATTCGCGACCGGCAGGCCGGTCGGATACATGAAGCACCAGCATTGCACGCGCCGCCCTATTTCCGGATCGGCCATGAGCGCCAGTACTGAGTTTTCCCAGATGTGCGGATCGGACATAAGACCGTGCACGAACACCACGGGCACTTTGTCCGGCCGATATGGCTCCTGCAGGTACAGGCCTTGATTGGAAAAGCGTTCGGGGCGGAACAAGCCCTGCACCATGGCGTTGAGGAAACACCGCTTGTCCAACACCTCCTGCACCGGCAGCACGAAATCGGCGGCCAGAGTCATGGACTCGCCGCCTACTTTGATGGATAGCACTTCGCGAGGGTCGTAAAGACGAAGCATGGCGGGTGTCGCCCCCTTGCCGAATTCAATCACGGCCGTCACCGGCAAATGCTGACCCTTGCTGTAAACAAACCGTGCATTGACGTCTCTTGAATCGTGTTCGCGCACGCCATCCAGGGCTGCACCCAGACCGGGCTTTATAGCCGTCGAGATGGGAGTGGGGTGCGCTTTCAGGCGTTTTCTCAGATGGTCGAAAAGTTTCGGCGGCCAGACATCGTGCCGAGCAGCACTGCCATGATCAATCTTCAGCGTGCGGCCATCCGCGAGGACCATCGAACCAGTCCAGTGATCTGGCGACTGCTTGTCTGCTAGGTCCAGCACCACCTCGGTCACTGCATTGTCGTACTGCATGACTGCCGATGGCGTCCCCTTCCCCGCAGCGATCAGACGCCATGCTTCCTCTGCGCGCGCCATGGGAGGGCGCTTGTCCGCCTCACTCCTGCGCGCAAGATGACTGCACGAAGGGGCGCTGCAAACAGCGAGAAAGCTAAGGACGACCAGCCGCAGGCTGCGGGGAAAAAACATCATCCGCACCGGAAACATAGATCGCGTCGTGTGCAATAAGAAGGTCAGGGGTTCTGAATCCCCTTATCTCCGTCGTGTCAAGGCGCTCGACCTTCCTCGACATCCATCATGTCGAAAAACGTCACCAAATCCTCGCGATGGCCCAGACCGGCTTCTTCCCTTTGCTTGATCAGGCCCGGGGTGGCCGGATCGCGCCAGCCGCGCTTGAGCATGAAAGCATTCCATACCTCAATCTGCTCGGCATCCGGCTTGCGACCGGTCTCGAAACACCACTGCAAAATTTCTTCATCCGTGCCGCCCTGCAAGGTACGGGCGGACAGCGCATCAAAGTCCACATTGAGCAGACGGCAAACACGATCATCGAAAGTGCGGCTGCCTTCAATGAAGCCCAAGTGATAACCCGGAGGCAGGCTGCCTTCCTTGTCGTTGAGACGGATCTTATCGAGGATACGGCCAAAAATGACGATGCCGCCGACTTGGTCACGAGGGGAGCGAATGGGGAAGGACATAGATAAGGGTAGAGAGTGTGACGGGTGACGTAATGAGTCAAAGAGAGCAACTACAAAAGGAAGTTCGAGGAGACAAGCTTGTGTGCACCACCATGCTTGTCTCCTCGATTTTAAACCAGGAACATCTCCCAGTCCTGCACGCCGTGAGCGTTGTGCAGGCCTATAGTCGTAGGCAGCTCGCGGGGAGTGGCCGGCTGGCGGATCAGGCGCAGGCCCGCCTCCTGCGGCGTTCGGTCCGCCTTGCGCGTGTTGACCTCGCGATGGGCCAGCACACAATTTTCCCAAGTGGTGGAGCCTCCACGCGAACGCGGCACCACATGATCGATATTGCCTTCACTCGGCTTCAATTTTCGGCCGGTGTATTGGCACACGCCACCATCACGCGCCCACACATTGCGGGCACTGAAGCGTGGTCGGCGGCGTGGCACTCTATCGAAGCGTGCCAGCACCAGTACCGTGGGTACGCGGATCTCTCCCCGCGCCGTGCCGATTGCATTGTCGCGTTCGCGCACAGGCAGTTGCAGCCAGTCCTCCCAGCGCGTGGGCGTCATGGTCGCATCTTCGCCGATGTCCAACGCGGTGGCACTGTCGCCCGCCATCATGCAGAAAGCTTGCGCAGGAGTCTTGGTGTCAATGGCCTGCCAACATTTGTTGAGGACCAGAACGATGTTTTTGTGAAGGAACGAGCTCATGGAATGGCTGCGGATTTGGATTGGCAGCGGTGTCGGCCCTATAGTTGAACAGGGTGACTGTCGTGACACCCCATTACGAAGCACCGCGCCATCACACTGCATCACACAAGTGCAATGCTGCCGACCAGTACCTGCTTGCCGGAATCCATCCGGAGCAACGGGCGTGAGCCGCTGACCCTTGGCTCATGGGCCTGGGACAGATCCACCGCATCACTCAGAGCGGCCAGCACTCGCAAGGCCCCGTAGGGAGGATCTTTCTCAAGAGCCTGCACAGCCGGGAGGAAACAGGAAGGCCGCACCCGCGAACGCCGGATCAGGCGCTCATCCGTGAGCATGTCCACCACTTCATTGATAAGGTGTGGTACACTCGTGAGGACAGTGCGCAAGTCTCGCAGCAGGGCAAAGTAGCCCAGCCTGCCGGTCTTGATGAGCTGTTCCCAGTCCCTCGCCTGGCAGTCTTCAAACTCGGCCCGTACCGTCAGCCTCCTGATGAGCGGCATGCCGACAAAGTCCAGCCTGAGTGTTTTTGCGAGGGCTTCACCTCCGGCAAAGCTGATGGTTTCTGTGGTGGGATTGCGTTGGCTGTTGAGCCACATGGACGGCTCGGCTCCTTTCATTGCGGATGGGTTTGGAAGACATCCCTGACCGTCCGCAAAACGGTCGGGAATGAGAAAAAAAGAAAGCCGGCACCTCGCAAATAAATGGGGCACCGGCACACAAGGCGGCAAGCGTGGCAGGCTTTAGGGCCCTGCCACTGAACTGCTGCTGCGCCATCCATGATGGCCCAGGAGCAACCGGCCGCTCACCGCCTTGTGATTGAAAAGGGGCGGGCATTTCTGCTCGAACAAATGTGACGAAGGAGAGACTCCACCCGGGCAGCGGTTTTCCGCTTCCATTTTCCGCGAAACGCCGTCATTTTGGTGGAAGGAAGAACGAATACCCAAGCGGCGGCTAGGCCAATTCCCCACCTCCGCGCCAAGGTTTTCCACGTCCACTTTCCACGAAACGCCGTCCTTTTGGTGGAAGGAAGAACAAATCCGAAGGGTGGAGGTTCAGCAGGAAGCAATCGCCATAGACATAACATTATTTATATATAATATAAATAAATACACCGTGATTGATTAATTGTCGGTGATTTGGCAGTACTGGCGCGCTCCTCCCGGAAGGCCATGGATGGCAGACTCCCCGCTGGATTTGTCTTTCCTTCCACCAAAAGGACGGCGTTTCGTGGAAAGTGGACGTGGAAAACTGTGCGCTGCCATTGGCATCTTACCCTCCCTGCCCTTTCAGACCGCCATGCAAGGCCCTGCCCCACCCTGGATTTGTTTTTCCTTCCGCCAAAATGACGGCGTTTCGTGGAAAGTGGACGCGGAAAACCGTGCCCGACTGAGACGCCGCCATTGTCGCCGGGATGTTGAAATTGGTGGACCGACCGGGGTAACGCTCCCCGTTCTGCGGTTTGCAAGACCGCCGCATCACTTTTTAATGCTTGTCGCCCATGATGACTGAAATTAGTGGACCTCCAGGGTAACGCTCCCTGCTCTGCGCGTTAAAAGCACGCTGCATCACTTCAATGCTTGAGGTCCGAAATGGCCACCACGGCGGGTGCTGCCCCCGCGTATCGAGGATGAAAGCCTGGCGCCCTGACTGTTGGACGACATGGTGATGAAGAATGGCGGAGAGCGGAGGACTTGCACCCCATGCCGCAACACGCGGCACCGTTGGTTTAGCGGACCACGCCAACACGCTGGGCTGGATCGCTCTCCTTATGATGAAATGGTACTCCCGGCAGGAATCGCACCTGCGGCCTCCGCCTTCGCACAGCGGCGCTCGGATCTACTGAGCTTCGGGAGCCTATGAAATGATAAAGTCCCCTTGGCGGGTCTCGCACCCGCACTGGCTCGGTTTTAAGGCAAGCGTCTCTGCTTTGGACTACAAGGGGAAAAAAACGATAAAGTCCCTGCGGCGGGAGTTGCACCCGCACTGACCTGTGTTTGAGACAGATGCCTCTGCTGTTGGGCTACGCAGGGAGAAGAAATGGTCCCCTTGGCAGGATTTGCACGAGGCACATTCGGTTTTGGAGACCGCTCCGGTGCGCTTGTCCGGTTCGACTTCCATGCTGACTGAAAGTGGACATGCACCCCGGGCTTGCACCGGGTTACCCTGGGATTGCAAACCAGTGGCTGGCCTCTTCGCCTTGTGCATGATGCTGATTGTTAAATGTGGTTCCCTTGGCCGGATTTGCACCGGCTCCGCGACCTTCACAGGGTCGAGTGCTCACTGATTACACCACGAAGGGAATGAAGCTGAAAAGTGCGGGCCTGGACATGAAGCGAAGCACCGGGCAACTTAAATGTCCTGCGGAGCTTTCTCCCTGCTTCATATCCCAGGCCCAGAGTGGTGCGCCATGCCGGTGCTGCCCCGGCTCCTTCTGTTTGGAAGACAGACGTGTTACTGTTCCACCAATGACGCAAAAACGGATCGCTTTGAAAACTGGAGCGTCATGTCAGTGCTGCCCTGACTTTTCCGGCCTGGCGAGCCGGCGTGGTGCTGTTCCACTAATGACACAAAAATGGCCGCCGGATCTGGAATCGCACCAGAACCTTCTCCTCTTCAGGGAGTCGTGCAGACTGTCTACACCACCCGGCGTTTGAATGAAATGGTCCCTCCGCAGGGTATTGCGCCCCGGTCTGCCGGTTATCGACCGGCGGCTCTGCTTTTGAGCTACAGAGGGAATTGGAACGGTGGGAACCGGAGGACCAATGACGAACGGTAACCTCTGCACTCACCCTGCCGTCGTCATTGGGCCACCGGCTCCTGCCCTTATCGAAACAAAGTCCTCCGCATGGAGTTGCACCACGGTTGGCGGGTTATGAGCCCGGTATTCTACTGTTGAACTACAGAGGAATGAAATGGGTGCCCGCACCAGGATTCAAACCTGGAACCTCTCCCGTTAGAACCGGGGCATGCAAAGTTCGTTACACCTTGCGGGCATGTCTTGAAGAAATGGTCTGGTCGGTGGGACTCGCACCCACGGTTACTTGCTCCCAAAGCAAGTGTGTTCGCTGCTACACTACGACCAGTCAGAAAATGGTTGCGGGGCCCTGAGGCGCACAGAGCAAAACGGGCTTATGAGACCTGTCCGGAGACTCCTCCTCCCCGCGATTGAAAACGGATATTGAAGCGCTTGTGGCACGGCGGGCGGTAATGCTCCCGCATCGTACGGGTTTGGAATCCGCTGCATTGCTTGTCTGCCACCGCCGCATCGCACATGACTATATGGAGCGGGCCGCCGGACCTTCCGGACGGCCTGCGTTACGAAAAAACTAAAGAACTGAAGATGGAACGTCGAATGGTCCCACCTGTATATGGACCGACACCGCTGCCACGACTTTCGTCGTCGCACCCGCAGGATTTACTCGGCGGATGTTTCCGTGTTTGAGGCACACGTCCCGTGATTGATGGTCGTGCATGGGCAGTATTTTGCCTATGCCTTGAATCGCTCAAGCCTGTTGGAGATAAAGCTTTTACTGAGCTTCAAAAAGACGGTTGAACACGGGCTTCGAGTGTCACTCAACCCTGCTCGGAACTCGTGGTCCAAGTGGACATGAGGTTGACGAAGGGAGGATGACGGGGTAACCTGAAATCAGGTTGCTGGCTCGTCTTGCAGTCGCGAAACTGTTCGTGTTCAGTGGCCGATCCGCCTCGTCACCGGTTGCAGCCGGTGGCGGGGCTTTTTTGTCGCCCTGAAAGAAGGGTGATTGTCTGTGTTATGTCTTGGAATCCTTTCTGTTGTTGGCTTCGCAGGCCCTACCAGGCCAAATAAAAACCCCGCTGGCCGGGTGGCGAGCGGGGTTCGAAAAATCCGTATTGGACTCGATCGACTCTAAGGTCGCCCGCTCGCAGGTGGTTTGGTGGGGATAAACTGGCTCTCACCACGCAGTTGATATCCGGCCTCAGAACCGCCCATGACGCACCACAACGCTGCTCTCCCGAGGGAGTCTGCGTGGCTGGTGGCTGAGTGTGTCGAGTTCATGATGTTTTGAAGATGTGGTGATGATAACTCACTTCAAAAACGCGTCAAACATTTTTTTATCCTTTTTGTTTTGGGTGACGAGCCGTTTACCTAGACTCATCTGTCGCCATATATCATACCATTTCATATCATAATGTACTACGTAAAGAAATAACGATGCTGTTGGTCCGTTGCACGTTTCTCCATATCCACTCCCCGGCCACCCTTCTCCAGCATTTGCATTCCGGTGCAGCTCAGGCTACCTCCATGACATGTCCCATATTGGAACCCCCCTTTCTCCATCCGCCACGAAGGTCATGCTGCTAGGCTCCGGCGAGCTCGGCAAAGAAGTCGTCATCGAGCTTCAGCGGCTCGGTGTGGAAGTGATTGCCGTGGACCGCTACGCCAACGCCCCGGCCATGCAGGTAGCGCATCGCAGCCACGTGATCTCCATGCTGGATGGCGAGGCCTTGCGCGCCGTGGTTGAAAAGGAAATGCCCACCTACATCGTGCCGGAGATCGAAGCGATCGCCACGGACACCCTGGTGGAGCTGGAGAATGAAGGCTTCACCGTGATCCCCACGGCCCGGGCGGCCAAGCTAACCATGAACCGCGAGGGCATCCGCCGCCTTGCCGCCGAAGAACTGAGCCTGAAGACCTCGCCCTACCAGTTTGCCGAGACGCTGGAGGAATTTACCGCTGCCGTGCATGCCATCGGCTTCCCTTGTGTGGTGAAGCCCATCATGAGCAGCAGCGGCAAGGGACAGAGCGTGGTCAAAATCGAGGCTGACATGGCTTATGCCTGGCAGTACGCCCAGGAAGGCGGCCGTGCAGGCAAGGGCAAGGTGATCGTAGAGGGGTTTGTTGACTTTGATTACGAGATCACCATGCTCACGGTGCGCCACGCTGGCGGCACCTCCTTCTGCGCGCCCGTGGGGCACACCCAGATCAAGGGCGACTACCGCGAATCCTGGCAGCCGCATCCCATGAGCCCTACGGCCATCGCCGCCGCGGAACACATGGCCGGAGCTATCACGGAAGCCCTCGGCGGACGCGGCCTGTTCGGCGTGGAGATGTTCGTGAAGGGTGACGATGTCATCTTCAGCGAAGTTTCGCCCCGCCCACATGACACAGGGTTAGTGACGTTAATCTCGCAAGACCTGTCCGAATGCGCTCTGCATGTACGTGCCATTCTGGGCCTACCAATACCTAACATCCGCCAGCAGGGACCCTCCGCCTCCTGTGCGGTGCTGGTGGAGGGCGAATCGAGCGAAGTACGCTTCGGCAATCTGGCGGAAGTCTTGTCGCAGCCGGACACGCAGCTCCGCCTCTTTGGCAAGCCGAGCGTGAACGGGCAGCGCCGCATGGCCGTGACGCTGGCGCGCGGTGAAGACATCGAGGAAGCCCGCTCCAAAGCGCACACAGCCGCCAGCGCCATGACCATCCAGCTCTAGCTTCACAACCATGAAGGCAGCGGATATTCGCGCCAAGCTGCTCGAACTTGCCGCCGAGCGTGGACCAGATAAAACCTTCTGCCCATCCGAAGCCGCCAGATCGCTTTCCAGCGACTGGCGACCGCTCATGGAGCCGGTGAGAAAAGAGGCGGCTCAGCTCGTGAAACAAGGCAAGCTTGTCTGCACGCAAAGGGGCAAGCCTGTCGATCCACTGCTCGCCCATGGAGCCATCCGCTTGTCGCAAGGCGGATGATTCACAGCCTTTCCGCCAATTCCGTCACTTGCTTTAAGATGGCGCTGGCAGATTCCAGCATGCTCTGAGTATCTCCCGAAGCTATTGATGGGCGGAGCAGCACCACGCCGCGCCCTTCCAGGTGCATGGCGGCCGCGATAGTTGCATCATCAGCCTCCGCAGCGGCACCCAGCAGCAGCATATGGCTGATGCGTTCCTGCGGAGAGACGTCCTCTTCATAGTATGGCTTCAAGGCGCTCATGTTCTGCAAAGCCACGAAACGAATGCTTCGCGTCTTTGCCTGCCCCGCCAGCGAATGAGCGATATTGAGGAACGCTGCGGCGGACCTGGAAACGCTGTTGTTATCCATGGTCGTCAGGCTCGGCAGGAAGCCCAGTACCACCACGATCAGATCACGGGGCTTGCGTGAGCCGGTCACCTCAACGTCCAAGGCCAGCGGTGCGGCGTTAGGATCATTCTTGTCCATCAACAGACGCACCCCATAGCCCATGTTTTCTGGCCCCAGGGTGGATTCCATGAACGACGTCAGCGTCTTCACCCTCTCGGTTACCGGTCCATTAAGCGTATCGGCAAACACCTGTTCATAGCGCTTCAGGTCGGCCTCGTTGAGGTCCTTGCGCAGTCCCGCCGCATACTTGATAGCACGCTGTTCTGTCTTCTCCCGGTGGTTAAAATAGAACACGAAAGAGCCCGCTCCGAGGAGGACAAGGCCGAGGGGAAAAATGGTGAGAGCCGCGCGTACGAAGCGGCCCCCGGTGCCGGAATCGGTGGTCATGGGGACCGCTTTCATAGGCGTGACCTCCCTGTTTTGCAATGCGAGTCCTTGAGCGCTAATTCATCGCCTTCAGAACGAGTTCCGCCGCGCGCGCATACGAGCCAGCTTCGCCTAGCGTCGCGACTACTCCAGCCAAGTCCTGCTGCAAGGCAAGGCGCTTCTCCGGCTCTTGTAAAAGCTCGATCATCGTCTCCGCCACTTTCTCCGGAGTGCAGGAATGCTGCACCAGCTCCTGCACCACCTCACGCCCGGCGAGCACATTGATGATGCCGATGAACTTGATCCGCACCAGCACCTTGGCCAGCATGTAGGTGGGCCAGGCGACTTTGTAAATCAGGGCATAGGGCAGACCGAAACAGGCCGCCTCCAGGGTAGCTGTCCCAGAAGCCACCACACCAGCCTCCGCACGCTGCATCAAATCGTAGACGGTGCCAGTCTCGATCCATGCCCGCGCCTCCGGCATGCCCGCGGTCTCCGCCAGATCACGCATCGTGGAGGCCAGGGCCTCATTAGCGGCGCTCACCGCAAAGCGAGCTTGCGGCACCCGGCTCTTAATGATCTTCGCCGCTGCCAGCATTACGGGAAACAGCCTGCGCACCTCCTGCACACGGCTGCCTGGAAACCAGCCCACGAGGCCCGGCTCACGCTCCCAGGGACGGCGCAGCGTCACCACACGGTCCATCATCGGATGCCCGGCAAACTCAGTGCGCAGGCCGCTCTTCTCATACAGCGGCTTCTCAAAGGGAAAGATGCAGACCATGAGGTCGAGCGTCTTCGCCATTTGCTTGAGCCGGCCCTTCTTCCAGGCCCACACCTGGGGGCTGATATAGTATAGGATACGCGTTTTGACACCCTGCGCGCGGATGCGTTTCGCCAGCCTCAAGTTGAACCCGGGGTAATCCACCAGGATCAGCGCCTCTGGCTTTTTAACCGCCACGGCAGCGACGCAGTCATCCAGGCGCTTTTTGAAGTAGCCGTACTTGGCCACTACTTCCGAAAAACCCATGACCGCCGCCGAGTCCAGCCAGTCGTCTACGCCTTCGCCAGCGATTTTGCGCATCAACGGACCTCCAAGGCCGGTGAAGCGGATATCCGGTGCCTGCGTCATCATTTCGCGCATGAGGCCGGAGGCATGCGTGTCTCCGCTGATCTCCCCCGCAACGATCATGACGTGCCTGCCTCCCGCCGGTGCCGCGGTTGGGAAGGGGGCGGCTTCGTCGCTGATCTTCTTCATCCCTGGAGGGCTAACGTTTCTGCGCAGCGTTGTTACGCTCGATCTGCTCGGTGATTTGCAAGGCCAGACGCAAGGCTTCAGTGCCTTCCTGGCCCGAAACCACGGGGCGTTTGCCCTGGCGTGCACATTCCACGAAGGCGGTCAGCTCAAGCTTCAACGGCTCATCTTTTTCGACTCTTACCTCTTCGCGAATGATCTGCATGCCATCCCGACGGTAGATCCAGCCGCTCTGCTCCTGATAATCCAATGATAGGTAGCATTCGCTCTGGAAGACGCGAATTTTGCGCAGCTTCTCCGGGCTCACGCGACTGGCGGTAATGTTCGCAACGCAGCCATTTTCAAACTTCAGCCGAGCATTGGCAATGTCTTCGCGCCGGGTCAGCACCGGAATGCCCACGGCGTCCACGTCCACCAGTGGTGACTTCACCAGATGAAGAACGATTTCGATATCATGAATCATCACGTCGAGCACCACGCCGATGTCCATGCTGCGGTTTGGAAACGGCGAGAGCCGGTGGGATTCGATGAAGCGCGGGTAGTCCATGCGCTCCTCAAGCTGGCGCATCACCGGATTGAAGCGCTCGATGTGGCCCACTTGCAGGATGAGTCCGCATTCGATGGCCTTGTTCACCAGCCACTGCGCTTCGTCCAAAGAGTCTGCGATGGGTTTCTCCACCAGCACATGCTTGCCGTTGTCCAGCAGCATACCGCCGATCTCGCGATGGGCAATCGTGGGCACCGCCACTGTGGCGGCATCTACGAGACTGACGAATTCCTTCAGGTCACTGACTGCCTTGGTGTTGAAGGTGGCGGCAAGTTCCTGGGCCCGGTTTTGATCCACATCATAGATCGCGCCAAATTCAATCGCTCCCTGGCTGTTCGCTGCCAGTTCCGCCATCACCCGCGCGTGGTTGCGACCAATCGCCCCCACGCCTGCTACGCCTACTCGAAATACTTTGCTCATGAATCTGTGCTTGTGCGTCGAAACTGGCGGCTGGTGGATCGTGTGTCAACCACCCAGGGACGCCCCTCATTTCAGCCACGTCACGCCCACCCTGTCGCGTGTCATTTCAACCACACGCGCGAGTTCCTGCTTGGGTGCGGCGGCAATCACGCCGGGCAGGTTTTCCATGCCCAGCGTCTTGCCCACCATGAGGTTGTTTTCCCATTTCCAGCCGGGAGCTTCGGTGATCAGAAAAACAAGCTGGCGCTTGGGGTTGGTGATGACGTTGTCGCGGATCGTGCAATCCATTGGCGGCAACGTGCCTTTCTTGTCATGCGTCTCCCCAATGGTCATGCTCACCTTGCAGTCCTTAATGGTATTGCGTGCCACGAGCGCGCGCTTCACCTGATAGTAGCCGGAGGCAGGTGAGTCCGGGATCGCGTTCATGAAGCAAAGGGCGCTGCGCGAGCCATCGCCTTCGCAGCCCTCGATCCAGTTGCCAGTTACCTTGTGATCCTCGCCGATGATGCGGATGCCGCCGGTGCCTTTTTTGTGATTGGCCAGGAACAGGTTGTTCTCCACCACGCTGCGGTGCGAATGGCGCAGCGTCACCGCGCCCTCACATTCCAGGAAGGTGTTGCGCGCGATGTGGTTCTCGTTGCTTTTCACGGAGATGATTTCCACCTCGCCATCGCAGCGGTGGAACAGATTACCCGTGACTTCGCAATGGCCGTTCAAATGCGCGGTGCTGCTATCACCCAGGCGGATCGTTTCGCCGCCATTCTCGCCCAGCCGGGGACGCGGGCCGAAGTAGTTGCCGCGGATCGTGTGCCTTGCCTCCGCTCCTTCCGCCAGCCACACCACGAGCGTAGTGCCGCCCGTTGTCTTACCTTCAAAGTGGCAGTTCTCCACCGTGTTGCCCGTG
>JAQGPI010000052.1 GCA_028293175.1 Verrucomicrobiaceae bacterium
GACCTGGGCGAAGAGCTGCTTGAAGTAATCGTACAGGAGCTTTGACTTGTCGGACAACACGGCGAGTGGGATATCGGTGCCCATGGAGCCCGTGGCTTCCACGCCATCCTTGGCCATGGGAAGTAGGATCTTACGCTGGTCTTCGAAGGTATAGCCAAACGCCATCTGGCGCTGGAGCACTGTCTCGTGATCCACGCCCGGTACTTCGGTCGCGTCGTTGATGTCGGACAGCTTGATGAGGTTGTCATCGAGCCACTGGCGGTACGGTTGCTCGGCGGCGATCTTGGCCTTAATCTCTTCGTCAGGCACGATGCGGCCTTGCTGCATGTCTACGATGAACATACGGCCAGGCTGCAAACGGCCTTTGCTGGCCACGTTTTCAGGCGGGATAGGCAGCACGCCGGCTTCGGAAGCCATGATGACGAGGTCATCTTTGGTTACGTAGTAGCGGGAAGGGCGCAGGCCATTGCGGTCCAGCGTGGCACCCATCATAGTACCATCGGTGAAGGCCACGGAAGCTGGGCCGTCCCAGGGCTCCATGAGGCAGGAATGGTACTCGTAGAAAGCCTTCTTTTCCTCGCTCATGGACTCATGACCACCCCAGGGCTCGGGGATCATCATCATCATGGCGTGAGGCAGGGAGCGCCCTCCCATGACGAGCAGTTCGAACACATTGTCGAACATCGCCGAGTCCGACCCGTTTATATTAACGATGGGCAGGATCTTCTTGATGTCATCGCCGAAATGCTCGCTCGCAAGCAGTGGCTCGCGGGCGTTCATCCAGTTGACATTGCCGCGCAGCGTGTTGATTTCGCCGTTGTGCGCGATGTAGCGGTACGGATGCGAACGCTCCCAGCTTGGGAAGGTGTTGGTGGAGAATCGGGAATGGACCAGCGCCAGGGCGGTGTCCATGTCCGGGTCTTGGAGATCAGGGAAGTACTTGCCCACCTGCTCGGGCATGAGCATGCCCTTGTAGATGATCGTGCGAGAGGAAAGGCTGGCCGCGTACCAAAAATCATCCACGCTGGTGGAGCGGATGTGATGGTGGCTTTTCTTGCGGATGATATACAGCTTGCGCTCGAAGTCCTGGTCGGTGAGGCAATTGGTACCGCGCTGGATGAACACCTGGCGCATGAAGGGCTCGCTGGCCTTGGCGGTGTTGCCGAGCGAGGCATTGTCGGTAGGGATATCGCGCCAGCCAAGAATGATCTGACCTTCCTGCGCTGTGATCTTTTCGAACAAGGCGGCGCTCTCTTCGCGCTCTTTGGGATCGGGGGAGGAATAAACCATACCCACGCCGTATTGACCTGCGTCTGGAAGGGTGATGCCAATTTTGGCGGCTGCTTTCTTCAGGAAGCCATGGGGGACCTGCATCAAGATACCCGCGCCATCGCCGGTATTCGTTTCGGCACCCACGGCACCGCGATGATCCAGGTTGACCAGAATGGTCAGTGCTTGTCCGATAATGTCATGAGAACGTTTGCCTTTCATATGGCACACGAACCCGACGCCACAGGCGTCGTGCTCAAACTGTGGATCATATAGGCCTTGTTTCTCTGGCAGTCCGAAGTTTCTCATTTTGGTCAAAAAGGGACGGCAGTAAGCCGCATGGATTTACGAAATCAAGCGTCGGTCTCGACATCCCGGAAAACGGTAGGCGATTCCGGTGAAAAAGCAGGATTGGGAGGCGAAAATTGGCAAGTTTAGCTCAGGGGAGGGGCTGATTGCCCGCGTAATAGAATGCTAGAGCACTTTCCGAAGCAGCAAAGTAACCAACCGGTCTTTTACTTCCCTTCGGCCCTGTCTCGGCGACGGCTGATAATGCTTACTCCCTTTCAAGCTTTACGAGCGGACCAAGGAACTTGGGTTGGGTGTGTAACACATGGACATCCATCACTGCTTTTACGCGGGCGAAAACTTCCCGAATGTAAGTTTTCGGAGCGCCCTCAAGTTCCACGCTTTGTGCGTTAAAGGCGATGGCGTCCAGGCCATAGCATTTTGCCAAGTAAAGAGCCCGCTCGTTGTGGAAACGCTGTGAGATGATGATGACCTGAGTCTGGCCGAACACTTTTCTGGCGCGGACTACCGAATCGAGAGTGCGAAACCCGGCATAGTCACAGGTGATTTTCGACTCGGGGACGCCCGCAGCTATCAGTGCTTCCTTCATGTCCGTGGGCTCATCATAGCCGTCGTGGCTATTGTCGCCGCTGACCAAGACGGCTTTGATCTTGCCGGCTTTGAAGAGATCCGTCGTGGCCTTGATACGATAAGCGAAGAAACGGTTGGGCAGGTTATTGCCGAGTGTTTTAACACAGCCCAGTAATAATGCGACCCGCTGATCTGGTACCGCTGCGGAGCTATCATAAAGACGTCCATTCGCGGCCTGGAGAACCAGGAACTGGCAGACGAAGGTAAAAATAACCGTGGCAACGGCGAGCAGCCCGACGATTTTCAGCCAGCGCTTAAGCTTCATGCCTGTTATTTTTCCATTGGCATCTCCAGCATCTGATGGCCTTTCTGGGCCAGCAGATGAGTGAAGGGATTGGTGGCGGCGATATTGTACTGCTTGATCGCCAGCGACCAGAAGGGGGCAAGCTCATTTTCGGCCGAAGACCAAAGGCGGTAGTGCAGGTGGATGACCGTCTCCGTATCGTTGATGATGGCGTTGATCTCCCGTGGCTTAAGCGCCTGCGGGCCTTGCTTGATGAAGCGGCGGGCGATTTCATCGAGATACTCACGCGACAGCTCGGTGTAGCGACGACGGCGTAGGAGGCTCACGTGCAGGCCGTTCACATACGGATCCAGGCATACCTGCATGAGGCCATAGCTTTTCTCGATCTCCGGCGGGAGCTGAAGGCGGCCTTTGACTTCTGCGAGATTGTTTTCCATTTCGCCTAGCACGGTCGGCGGCTCCAGTTCTTCGGGAGTGAGGAAAAGACCGAAGCGCCGCCCCGACTGGGTGCTGGACAGCAAGATCGCCATAGGAATGGCTAGCAGCAGCGACACAAGGATAGGGCTGATCCACAGGAGGAACTGGTGGGAGATGAAGAAGGCAATGACTGACCAGATAACGCCAAGAAGGGTGACGCCGCCAAAAGTGAGAATGATCTCTTGCCAATCCACTCCGCCAGCTTTGCGGCGCTGGTTTACCCAACGCACACCCTGACCGAGGATGATCTTCATCACAAACCGGGAATGGAACCACATCATCACCGGTGCCATGAGGCTGAAGATGAAAGTGTCGAGCATGCTGCTGATGAAGGCGAGCAGGCGCAGGCGCAGTGGTTTGAAGAGCCGGCCCGTCAGCATTTCATCGGTAAGGATGACCACCTTCGGGAGGAAGATGAGGATCACTGTAAGCCAGAGCAAAAGCTGGCCAGCTAGCGCGATCTGCTCGCGTTGGTCACGGATTCCGCTGCCGGGGGTTGCGGCTAGAATCGTGGAAAACACGAGGAAGAAAAACCACAGCGGGGAGCTGACGTAACTGAGCACTCCATGGGCGAAGTTGAGACGGCTCATCGGATGCCAGCCTTTGGCAAATAGGAGCCAGAAGTGCTGCATATTTCCCTGGCACCAGCGGCGGTCGCGCTTGAGCATGTCGATCAGCGAAGGCGGGCCTTCTTCATAGCTGCCACGAGTGGAGGGCAGCAGACGCACGGCGTAGCCGGCCTTGCGCATCAAGGCCGCTTCCACGAAATCGTGGCTCAAGATGTGGCCGCCGAATGGCACCGTGGCGGGCAGCGGCGGCAGTGCGCAATGCTGGATGAAGGGCTCCAGGCGGATGATGGCGTTGTGACCCCAAAAGTTGGACTCGCCGCCCTGCCAGTAATTGATCCCTGCCATGAAAGCAGGGCCATAGAGGGCCTGGGCGAACTGCATCAAGCGGCCCAGCAATGTTTCAGAAGCAATCTGCTTGGGGAAGGTCTGAAGGATGCCAAGGCCAGGATTCTTCTCCATGATCCGCGTCATGGCGACCATGAGCGCTCCGGACATGAGGCTGTCGGCATCAAACACAATCATGTAGCGGAAGCGCTTGCCCCAGCGACGGCAGAAATCGGACACGTTGCCGCTCTTGCGGTTGATCGGCTTCCGCCGTTTGCGGTAGAAAATGCGACCAAAGGCACCCAATTGGCGGCAGAGTTCAAGCCAAGCGACTTCCTCTTCAATCCAGCGATTGGTATCATCGGAATCACTGAGGACGAAAAAGTCGAAGTGCTGGAGCTGTCCTGTCTTCTCCAAGGAGAGGTAGCAGGACCGCAAGCCCTCCCACACCCGAGTGACGTCTTCGTTGTAGACGGGAATGATGATGGCGATATTGGCCGTCAGTGGAGCGCCGTCATCTTCTGGGGTGAGGGTGCTCCACAAATCAATGGGATCATCCATCGGGCGGTTTTGCAGCCATACGCCGATCAAGGCCGTCCAGAAACCAGCGTTGAGCTGGTAGAACAGCGGTACAAAGACCAGCATGAGGCCGATCTCCGACCAGCGCCAGCCGTTGCCAGACAGGAAAACAGCCAGCAGCCAGGTGCCCAAGATAGTGCCCAGCAGCACCAGGACGAAGAAGGTGGCGCGGCGCATGCGCGCGACATTGCGTGGAGGCATGCCGGGGAGGGGGCCGTGATGGCTGGCTGTCGGTACTGCGGGGGGGCTCATTTCAGCAGCTTGTAAACGTAACCGAGGACCAGGACCACCAGCAGGAGCAGGAGGGCGTAACGCGCATAGGGATATTTGCCGAAGCGGTCAAACGTGTCTTCAGCCACATTGGTCAGGCCAAGGTCGATATCGCGCGGAGTCATTTTGGAGACTTGCATCCGCGGGCCGGAGGTGCGTACGGCGATGCGCATGGCTTCCGCCATTTCTTCTGGAGGATTTTGCTCATCCAGAAAGAAATGCGGCCACTTGTCTGGACCGCCGGAAAGGTGGAAACCGAGGCGGCCCGAGGCTTCGAGCTGCGCAGGTGTCATCTGCATGTCCTTGTAGATCCGACCGAGCCAGTGGCACAGCATTAGCCGTGCCTGCTCAATGGCGTGATCGGTAGGCTTGCGCGAGGGGTCTTTGGCGTGTGCATCAGCGGCCTTGCGCAGGGTTTCGAGAATCAACTGCGTACGCCTGATGCGGTTATGCAACCGGTAGGAGCGGAAGTAGTCGGAGAGCCGCGCATACGCCTCATTCCATTCCTGCTCAGTTCCCGTACCGGGGGCAAACTGGATGTTTAGCGCCTCCATTGATACATCCAGTGTTCCGAGATCACGGTTTCCTTGTCCTTGAGCTCGCAGCTCATTTCCAGAAGATTGGTTTCAGCGGCAATATCCAACTTGAAGAAGGCGCGCCAGCCGCCGGTCTCGCTGTTTTTCATCACGCGCTGGTCGATCACCTTGGCCTTGCCGCTGTTCACCTTCACATCCACTTCGGGCACCCAGTCGGCCGGCTTGTCGCCTTGGAGCGCGCCTTTGGTGAAGTCCACCACATAGAGGTGGTTGATGCTGTCCATCACGAAGCCACGGCGAGTGGAGATGACTTTCGCCAGCTTGGCAGGCTCATGCTCATCCAGCCATTGCAAGCGGTAGCTAAAGTTGATCGGCTCATCAGCCGTGGGCATCTTGGCAGGCTGGTAGAAGGTCACGATGTTGTCCCAAGTTTCTTCGCCAGTGGGGATTTCCACCAGCGTGATCTTGCCTTCATCGAAACCGGTAAGAGGCTCCACCCACACCGCTGGACGGCGATGGTAGGCGGCCTCCATGTCTTCAAAGTGACCGAAATCACGGTCGCGCTCGGAGAGGCCAAAACCCTTCAGGTTTTTCGGAGCTTCAAACAAGCTCAGGCGTAACTGCCCCGGCGTGTTGTCGAGCGGACGCCAGATGCTGGGGCCTTTATCGAGTTCGATCTGCAAGCCGTCGGAATCATGCACCTCAGGACGGAAGTCATAGGGTTTGGGATGGCTGTTTTCACCAAACCAGAACATGCTGCTAAAGGGCGAGATGCCGAGTGATTTGACCGGCTTGCGCAGATGCACGGTGCCTTTGACGAACATCTCAGTTGTCTTGCCGGGCATGGCCTCAAAGCTATAAGCGCCCACAACGCTGGGGCCATTGAGCAACGCCAGTACCTTGAAGAAGCGGTCGCCGGGCTTTGGCTTTTCAAACCAGAAATGCGTGAAGTCCGGGAACTCTTCGGGATCACCACCAATCGTGTTGATCGCCAGCGCACGAGCGGAAAGGCCGTAGCCCAGATCCGTGGTGACCGCGCGGAAGTAGCTCGCGCCCATGAACACCATGAACTCGAATCGGCGGTTCAAGAATGCATCCGGCGCTAGGACACGGAAGCCTGCAAAACCATCGGGATACTGGGTGTTCTCGGGGACCTTGAGCTGGCCCCAATCAAACAGTTTTTGATCGTAACCGATCGGCGATGGTTTTCCGCCGTTGAGATCGAACATGCCTACCGTCTTCTTTGCTGTCCAACCGGGATGGAAGAACTCGACACGGAAGGTGTCGCCACCGCCGTATTGTGCCATGTCCTCGCGGAAGCGGATCTGGCGGTGGCCATCGTACTTCAGTTTGTCGAAGAATGGGTCGAGCGGCTTCTGTGGCGCCACATAGGGCTCGTGGGCAAGCTTTGCCACCAGACTCTGAAGCGAGGCGAAGTCCTTGACGGTGGAGGGATCAGCCTCGGCTGCAAAGGTCAGCGAGACGGCCAGACCGAGACTCGACACAGCAATCAGGGATGTCTGTCGAAAAAAAGAAGAAAGAATCATAAACAATACACGAGGGGAAGCGTGGTGATAATGGCGCAACCACCGTGGCAGTCAATGGCGGGGCGGCACGGAAGTGAGAAGATGGGCGACTAAGAGACGTTTTTTCGCCACGAAAGATTCAACATTTCCGCTCAAGCTCCTCTGACGGCCAGGAAAAGTCGTGCCGTGAGCGTTTGAACCATGCATCTTGCCAGAAATTCTTCTCTGCCTCCTCGCTCATGTCTTACCGCACTGCTCCTGAATCCACCGCCCGAATGCCGAGCGGGGTGCCGTATATCGTTAGCAACGAATTTGCCGAGCGGTTCAGTTTCTACGGCATGCGTGCGGTGCTGATGGTGTTCATGACCACGGCGCTGCGCACACATGCTGGCGCGCCAGATTTGATGAGTGAAGCAGAAGGTACCAAATGGCTGCATGCTTATATGGCAGGAGTGTACTTCACCCCGTTGCTGGGGGGGCTCATCGCAGATTTGTGGCTGGGCAAGTACAAGACCATCATCTCGCTGTCGCTGGTGTACTGCCTGGGGCATTTGGTGCTGGCGCTGGACTGCACTCGAAGCGGACTGTTTTGGGGCCTCACGCTCGTGGCGCTTGGAGCAGGGGGGATTAAGCCCTGCGTGTCATCGCACGTAGGGGATCAATTCGGCAGGCGGAATGCTCATCTGCTTTCTCGGGTGTACAATTGGTTCTACTTTTCCATCAATGTTGGCTCCACCGTCTCCATGCTGCTCACTCCGTGGTTGATGAAGCACTATGGACCGCATGTGGCTTTTGCCGTGCCGGGCGTGTTGATGTTGCTGGCCACCATTGTGTTCTGGATGGGTCGCCACGTCTTTGCTCATATACCTCCGCAGCCGAAGCGGTTCCTGGGTGAGCTGCTTCAGAAGGATTTCCTCAAATCCCTTGCCGGCCTAGTGTCGATCTACGTCTTCGTCGCGATGTTCTGGTGCTTGTTTGACCAAACTTCCTCCCGCTGGGTGGAACAGGCACAGCACATGGACTTGCACATGTTTGGCATGGCTGTACTGCCCGACCAATTGCAAAGCCTGAATCCGATCCTGGTAATGACTTTGATTCCTTTGTTCTCGCTTTGGCTCTATCCACGGGTCAACCGCATCGTTGAGTTTAATCCGCTGCGACGAATCAGCACTGGGTTCTTTATCGCCATCTTGGCGTTCGTCATTCCTGCGTTTGTGGAAGGCTGGATTGCCTCAGGGAAAAAGCCTAGCATTTGGTGGCAGGTGCTGGCGTATGTGCCGTTAACCGCCGCTGAAATTCTCATCTCCATCACCTGTCTGGAGTTTAGCTACACGCAGTCTCCACCGCGACTGAAGTCGTTTGTGATGTCCATCTACTACCTCAGCGTTGCGCTTGGCAACGCGTTTACTTCCGTGGTCAATTGGTCCATCGAAAAAGCCGGTCTTTCCAGCTCCCTGCAAGGTGCGGCGTACTATTGGTTCTTCGTGAAGTGCATGGGCGTTACCGCCGTGCTGTTTGTATTTGTCGCGATGATTTATCGGGGACGCGCTTACCTGCAGGAGGAAGAAGAAGCGCAGGCACAGACAGCCATGGAGTAGCGCTGGGCGTTCGATTGCCTTGCGCGCGTGCGACGACTAGACATCGTGGGCGGTTCATGACATTCACAGAAATCATCGGTCTGGCCTTGGCTGCGGCCATCGCGGGGCTGATCAATTCAGTCGCGGGTGGGGGCACCATTTTGACCTTTCCGGTGCTGCTGTTCTTTGGCACGCCGGCACTGGTGGCTAATGCAACAAGCACTGTGGCGCTGGTGATTGGCACGGCGGGCAGCATCTTTGGCTTTCGTGAGCATATGACGGCGATCAAGCCCTGGCTGGGGCGCTTCATCCCGGTCAGTATTCTGGGCGGTTTGATCGGTAGCATCTTGCTCACGCGCACGACCGACAAGGTCTTCGGTCATCTGGTGCCCTTCTTGATCTTATTCGCCACCATCCTGTTTTGCGCGCAAGGGGCGTTTCGCAAATTAAGCCGCAAGGAAGCTCGTGCATTGCCTGCCAGCGGCAAGGGCGTGTGGGTGGCGGTGGCTTTCCAGTTCGCCGTGTCGATCTATGGCGGCTACTTCGGCGCTGGTATCGGTATCCTAATGCTCGCCTCCCTTGGCTTTCTTGGCATGGCGGACATCCATGAGATGAACGCGCTCAAAAACCTGCTCGGCTCGCTCATCAATGTGGTGGCCGCAGTGTGGTTTCTCGCGGCAGACATCGTGGACTTGCGGAGGGCGGGGGTCATGACTGTGGGGGCGCTCGTAGGCTACTACGTGGGTGCCAGGTATTCGCAGCGCATTCCGCAGCAGCAGGTGCGGCGCATGATCATGGCCGTAGGCCTGATTATTTCAGCCGTGATGTTCTTCAAGACCTTTGTCTGGGGAGCTACTTGAGCTCGTAAACAACCACAGTGTCATCGCTGCCGGCTGAAGGCACGTCATTGCCATAGCCCAGACTATGGATGTTGCCTGCATCAAGACCGTGCTCGATCAAAATTTGGCGCACAGATTCCGCGCGCCGATGGGAAAGCACGCGAGCATAATCGGGCGGTAGTCCACGCTGGGCAAAGCCCACCACCATGAGTTTTGTCTTGTCCTTGGTCCACTGTGGCACCGATTTGACTAGCGTGGCGGCCTGAGCTTCCGTGAGGATGAAACGTTCACGCGAGAAGGTGAATGGCCCGGCCAAGGGCGTCATGTTGCGACCCAACGGCGAGGTGCCCGGCTGGCGGGACGGCAGGGCATAGATGACCTGTGAATCCTCCTGACCAAGGTGCAGGACTGAGCAACTGCTCATGAGCACCGGCATAAAGACGGCGGAGATAAGGAAGGGGAAAGGTGACCGTATCATCGCATCCATCGAGGTTCTGAAATGTCACCGCGTCCGCTGACGATGCTGCGGCGCTTGCCGGTAGCCACATCCTGCACCCAGAGCTGGCCATGCTGCGCATACGCGACACTGCGGCCATCCGGACTCCAGGTGGGATGTTGGGCACCGGACCGTTGAATGACCCGTGATCGACCGGAGGGGTAGGGAGTGATCACCACCGCCCATTCATCGTTCATACGGGTGGTGAACGCCACCGCTTCGCCATGGGGTGACCACTCGGGATCGGTGGCAAAATTGTAGCCCGTGGCCCAACGCACCGCTGACTGTTCCGTGGCGCTGTCCACGAGATAAAGTTGCGGTCCCAGCCCTTCATTAGCGCTGAAAATGAGACGTCTGCCATCGGGATGCCAGGAGGGGCTGGTGGGCACGCCAATGGACTCCGTGACGCATATGGCGTGGCCATTGCTGAGATCGAGAACAAAGATCTCAGGATTACCGACGAAGCTCATGGTCAGTGCCATCTTGTGGCCATCCGGCGAGAAGCAGGGGCCGCTGTTCATGCCGGGAGTGCTCGCCATCTGCCGCTCCTGGCCTGCGCCCATGTCCACCACCACTACATTGGAAAAACCCGACGCGTAGCTGGTGTAAGCAAGCATCGATCCGTCTGCTGCAATTGCTGGGGATACTGCGCCAAAAGACTGATGGGTCACTTGCTGCACGCTGTTGCCGTTGGTATCGCAAAGATAGACCTGCTTGGTGCCGCTTACATCACTTACGAAAGCAATGCGGCTGGTGGCAAGGCCTGGATTGCCCGTGATGGCAAAGATCACGTCGTCGGCAAACGCACGTACATTATCGTCAAGCCCGGGAGCGGCATAAGTGCGCTCGAACATAAGCTTGCCTTTGCGCTCAGTGAGCCGCGCGGTGATGCGGCCGCTAATGGATATGCCGCTGAGCATGAAGCGGGCGCCCTTGGCGAGCACCTGCACCCCTTCGGTTGCGGCAAGCTGCTCAGTGATGGCCCGTGCGGCGGTCGCCCCTGTG
>JAQGPI010000471.1 GCA_028293175.1 Verrucomicrobiaceae bacterium
ACGGGTTTGCTGGTACAGGAATCGCACACGCCATGGATGGCAATATCCAGCCGGCTAACCTTCGTGCCCAGAGGCAAATGCCAGAATTTAGCCGCATCCAGTTCCGTGGCCGGATAGGCGTCCACCACCTTGCCGCAGCTTTCGCAATGGAAGTGCACATGCTCGTGCAAATTGGCGCAGTACCGGGACTGGCCGCGCTCCACCTGCACCTGCTTGATAAGGCCGTGGGCGGTGAGATGCTCGAGACAATTGTAAATGGTGGCCAGGGAGACGCCCGAGGCACGGTCCTTCATCCGGTCGTAAATGTCGGAGGCCGTAGGATGATTGGTCGATTCCGCCAGGACTTGGAACACCTCGCGACGGTGCGGGGTGAGGCGCGCATCAGTGCCCAAGACGGCGAGGCGACAGTCCAAACCCGTGGGTTTGGCAGGCATGCGATGGTTGGGTGTCATAGCGCGAATCGTTAGAATTAGAATGATTCTAATGTCTGGGGTACGGTCCGAATGCAAGCAAGGGATGCGATTTTTTTGAAATGGAGAGCACAGAGCGGCCCTATCAGGCAATCACATCCTTTCTCTCTCACTACATTTGTAGTTAACTTTTCACTACAGATGTAGTGAAATTACATCGCATGAATCCGCCCGATATTTCCCAGTCCGAATGGTCCGTCATGGAAGCACTGTGGGAGCGCTCGCCGCAGACCGCTTCCGAGACGACCAAAAGCCTCCGCCAGACCATGGGCTGGGCGGAGAACACCGTCCGCACCCTGCTCACCCGGCTTGTGGAAAAGGGGGCGATCATCACGGCTGAGAACGCCAGTGGTACTCGCACCTTCTCCCCCGCTGTGAAGCGAGAGGACTGCGTGCTGGCCGAGGGCCAGTCGTTCATGCAGCGCATCTTTCGCGGGGCAGCCAAACCCCTGCTCGTCCATTTCGCCTCCAACGTCAAACTCACGCCCGATGAGGTGCGTGAACTCAAGAAACTGCTCGATCAAAACACCTGTAAATGAATGCCATGAACCTGATCCATACGCTCTTCAACTGGACCCTTGAGGTCAGCCTGCGCGCCTCTTTGCTCGCCGGTGCCGTGCTGCTTATTCAGGCCGCCCTACGCGGCCATCTTCCGGCCCGCTGGCGCTATGCCCTGTGGCTGCCGGTGCTGCTCGTTCTTATTTTGCCTGCTCTTCCAGGCAGCCGATGGAGCGCAGAGAATGTCCTCACCAATAACGCCCCGGCGCTGGGCGTGGCACCTGCCATGGAGGTGGAATCCGCCGCTCCCATGATTGTATCAGAAAATATCGCTTTGTCACAATCTGTCACCGACTGGGCCAAGCTGGCGGGAATCTCCTGGGCTATGGGAACCCTAGCAATGCTGGGGCTCGGGCTGACCTCCTATCACGGTGCGCTCCGCCGTTTCCAGCGGCTGGCCGTGCAGCCCAGCGCTTCATTGCTGGCAACAGTACGTGCATTGAGCATTACCACCGGCCTGCGACGGGCGCCTGCCCTCATTGTTTCACATGGAGTGAAAAGTCCCGCCGTAGCTGGCGTTTTGCGACCAGTGCTGCTGCTCCCGGCCGCCTTTGAAAGGGCCTTCACACCGGAGGAGGCCCGTCTCGTTCTCAAGCACGAGCTCATGCATTTGAAGCGCCACGATCTCCAGGTGAATGCGGTCGTGTGCCTGCTGCAGGCCATGCATTGGTTCAATCCCGCGCTCTGGTTTGCTGCGGCGCGAGTGCGTGCGGATCGCGAGTCTGCCTGTGATGCACAGGTGCTCGCCTCCGATCAGGCCGACTGCCGCAATGACTACGGCCACGCCCTGCTGAAGGTGCAAACCGAGTGCTGTCCGGGCGGGCTCAGCCTTGGGCTCGTGGGTGCCATTGGCAGTGCGCGACTCATGCGCTCACGCATCACCGCCATCTTGAATTACCGGCGCTCCCATCCAGTCATGGGCGTGTTCGCCGGTGCCTTGATCGGGCTGCTGAGCCTAGTGGGAGCAACGCGGGCGGAGACCACGGCTCCGGCGTTTGAGATCGGTCAGACCTCGTTCCCCTTCGGTGATTCCATTCATATCGTCAGCGTGCAGCGCGATGCCGATTTCATTACCGTCCATGGGGACTACGAGCTGGTGAGCCAACCCAAGGCGAGCCTGGCTCTCTTCATCACCACCCACGATGACCGCAAAACCAAGGTGGACCCGCGCCAGCATCTGGAGGTGGAAAAAGGCAAGGGCACCTTCACGCTGGTGCATCCCGCGCCCGTTCCCGGCATGCCGCATGTGACCTTCTACAGCCTCTCCACCAAGGGGCAGCCCGGCAAGTCGTTCGGCGGCGTTTACTTCGGCACCAAGGAAGAGGCCGAGTCTTCCAAGAGAATGTCACTGAGCCAGTACAAGGTCAATAAAGCGCCCGCACTCGACAGCTATGCCGGCCTTTCCACCAGCAACTGTGTGCTGGGCCAGACCTTGTTTCCCTTCGGCGATTCCATTCAGATCACCAGCGTGGAAGGCACCGCCGAATCGCTCACCGTCAGCGGCACTTATGATCTGATGAGCGAAGAAGATGCCGCCCTCACTCTTTACATTACCGCCATCGACAAGGCCCACGCCAAATCGAAGAGTGATCCGCGCCAGCGCCTGGAAGTAAAGAAGGGCAAGGGCACCTTCACTCTGGTGCATCCCGCGCTCGTTCCTGGGATGCCGCACCTTACCTTCTATTCCACGGGCGAAGCCAACCACGGCCACCCCTTCGGCGGTGTCTACTTCGGCACCCAGGCCATGGCGGATACGTCGAAGCGGATGAAGCTGGACTACGCCCAGAAGTGAGAGGGGGGTGAAGCGCGGGTGAAGCGCGGTCTCGCTTCTGTCGCACCTTGCATTGCGCGCCTCCCCCTGCAACGATGACGCCATGTTGAAACTCGGCCTCATTGGATGCGGTAAGATGGGCGGCGCGCTCCTGCGTGGCGTTGAGAAGTCGTTGGGCAAGGACAAGCTCTCCGTGGCTCTGAGCGATGTGGTCCCACAGGCCGTGGAAGCGCTGCGCAAGGATCTCCTCTGCTCCACCACCTCCGGCACGCCCGCCGAGGCGGCTACCGTTTCCGACGTGATCATTCTGGCCGTGAAACCCGGCGACATGAAAGTGCTGTGCGAATCCCTGGCCAAGGTCCAGGGAAGCCGCCTCTACCTTTCCATCGCCGCCGGCCTGACGCTTGGAGACCTTGAGCCCTGGCTGGGCAACGAGTCGCGCGTTGTTCGCTCCATGCCTAACACACCGGCCATGATCAATGCCGGAGCCGCAGCTTTCGCTCGGGGTTCCAAAGCCACCGCTGCCGATGCCGATACAGCCAAGGCGATTCTTGGGGCCGTGGGTACAGTGGATGAAGTTTCCGAAAAGCTGCTGGATGCCGTCACTGGCCTCAGCGGCAGCGGCCCGGCCTATGTTTACACCATCATCGAAGCGCTAGCCGATGGCGGCGTCTTAATGGGCCTGCCCCGAGCGGCAGCCATCCGGCTGGCGGCGCAAACCGTCGCGGGCGCGGCTCAAATGGTGCTGGAGACTGGCAAGCACACCGGCACCCTGCGCGATGAAGTGACCAGCCCCGGTGGCACCACTATCGCTGGCCTGGAGCAACTCGAAGCCCACGGCCTGCGTAACGCCCTAATCCAGGCGGTGCGCAAGGCAACCGAGCGTGCGGTGGAGCTTGGAAAGAAGTAGTTCAGTCCCATCCCATGTCTTTCATTGACGATCTCCTCGCAGACGAAGCCCTGCGCCTCGCCGAGTTCCCCATTGCCCGCGACCATATCTTCATGGCCCATGCGGGTGTGACCATCCTGCCGCGCCGGGCGGTGAAGGCAATGCAGGAATATCTGGAAGGCTCCTGTGTTGCCCATCAGGAGTTCCCAGCCGCCTGGCGGGCGATGAATGAAACGCGGGCAATGGCGGCGAAGCTGATCGGTGCCAAGGCAAGCGAGATCGCCCTGCTGGGCCCCACATCGGTAGGCCTTAGCCTCGTGGCCAACGGGCTCGACTGGGAGGCCGGTGACGAAGTCGTTTGTTATGCTGACGACTATCCCGCCAATGTGTATCCCTGGCTGGAACTGCGCAAAAAAGGCGTGGTCGTGCGTTACCTTGAAGCCCATGAACTGGGCGGCATCAGCCCGGAGGTCGTCGAGCGTGCGCTCAGGCCCAAGACCAAGCTGGTGGCGCTCGCCTCCTGCCATTTCCTTACCGGCAACCGCATTCAAATCGATGTGATCGGCCGGATGCTGCGCGAGCGCGGCATCCTGTTTTGTCTGGATGCGATCCAAACGGTGGGCGCTTCCGAGACGCTGGTGGATCATGTGGACTTCCTTTCCGCCGATTCGCACAAATGGATGCTGGGCCCCATGAGCGCCGGCATTGTCTATGTCAAAGAAGAGCATCAGGAACGCCTGCGCCCGACGCTGCTCGGAGCCTGGAACATCAAGTCGCCCAACTTCATCGCCCAGGATGAAATCGCGTTCGAAGACGGTGCCCGCCGCTACGAGCCCGGCGTGCTCAACATGGTGGGCATCCTCGGCATGAAAGCCGCGATGGAGCTGCTGTTGGAAGCTGGCATCGACAATATTAGCGCCCGGTTGCTTCAGCTGCGCAGCTACATCCAAGCAAAACTGATGCCGCAGGGCTTTGAGTTCGTGGCGCCCGCCGAGGGCTGCCTGCCATCCGGCATCGTCACCGCCTCGCATCCCACGCTTGATATTGGGAAGGTGTTCGATCACCTCGCTGCAAACAAAGCCGCTGTATCACATCGTCATGACCGCAGCGGCAAGGCCTACATGCGCCTGAGCCCGCATTTCTATAATACGGAGGCGGAAGTGGACCGAATTGCTGAGCTCGTTAAAGAGGTAAGGCTGTAAGATCCAAGAGACAAGACCTGGTAGCATACCCAGATGAGTCAGGTCTTGAATCTCAAATCTTAAAGTCTTGTATCTCTACGCCGCCATCGGGCAGCTCAGCCAGAACGTCGTGGTGAAGTTCTCCGAATGCACGCCCAGTTGCAGGTTCATCTGATGGGCTAGCATGGCCGCAATGGTCAGGCCCAGGCCGAGGTGGTTGCTGTTCTTGCTGCCGGTGAAGGGGCGGAAAATTTCGGACTGCTTTTCAGCGGTAACTTCTGAGCCGGTGTTGCTCACCAGAATGTCCACGCGGCGCTCAGCGGCAGGCGTGATCACGCCGGGACCGCACACGCGCATCATGGCGCGGCCATTGCCCTTGCTGGCGGCTTCGGCGGCATTTTTGAGCAGTTCCAACAGCACTTCCTTCAACTTGGTGGGGTCCACTGAAACGGAGGGCAGGCCGGGCTGCACTTCAATTTCAAAAGGCACGCTGGCCTTTACGAAGGGTTCGCGCATCGCCGTATCCACCACGCTGATGTAATCGCCCACATTCAGCGGCTGGAGCGTGATCTTGGCGCAGCCGCCAGCGGAGCGGATGCGTTCGCTCAGGCTCGAAGTGTTCACCGAGGCCTCGCGGATGTGCTGCACGTTTTCCAGCACGCCCGGATCAGTGTCCTCATTCATGAGGATCAGGCTGCTGAAACCCTGGATCACAGCCAGCAGGTTGTTGAGCTTGTGGGTCAAGCCGCGCAGGAGTTCCTGGTGGAATCCGTCGCTCGTTTCGCGGGCGAGATTGAGATTGGTAGGGAAGGTAAACTGCATGGCAAGCGGGAGGTTCGGGAGAACTAGGGCTTCTGAGAAACAAGGTTCATGATAATAAGGTGCCGTTAAAATCAAAGCCGAATTGTGGGATTTCTTGCGTTAGCAATTTGTCGGCCTGCTTAGAAAAATCGGCCGCCGTTGTTTTCTGGTGAACCTCCGCGCTCATGATGGTTGAGTATCGGCCATGCCCTCCCCTGCCCTGATCACCGCCGGTCTCGCCCTGCGCGATACCTTGCGCCCCCTGCGGTTCTCCCCGCCCATCACTCATGTTTACAATCCGCTAGAGTACGCCTGGGCCCCGCAGGAGCAGTACTTGCAACGCTACGGCAGCAGCCGCAAAAAGGTGGTGCTGTTAGGCATGAATCCAGGTCCTTGGGGTATGACGCAGACCGGCGTGCCTTTCGGCGAAATCAATGCCGTGCGCGACTGGATGGGCATCCAGGCCCCTGTGCAGCGCCCTCCGGTGGAAAATAAGAAGCGCCCTATCGTGGGCTTCGCCACCACGCAATCCGAGGTCAGCGGTCGTCGCCTCTGGGGCCTCTTCAGCCAGAAATTCGGCACGGCGGAGGCCTTCTTCAAAGATCACTTTGTCGCCAATTACTGCCCCCTCGTGTTCATGGAAGAGAGCGGCAAAAACTTCACGCCTGACAAGCTGCCGGTGAAAGAACTGGCCGCCGTGGAAGCCGCTTGCGATGAGCATCTGCGGGCCGTCGTCGCCGCGCTTCAGCCCGACTGGCTCATCGGCGTGGGCGGCTTTGCCGAAGCCCAGGCGCTCAAGCAGATGAAGCATTTCCCCCACCTCAAAACCGGCCGCATCCTCCACCCCAGCCCCGCCAGTCCCGCCGCTAACCGCGACTGGGCAGGCGTGGCGACGAAACAGCTCACGGCGCTGGGGGTGTGGTAAACGAACAATTTAAACCAAAAAAAGGTGGGCCGCGTGGCCCGCCTTTTCTATGATTTATTCGTTGCTCAGGCCCGCGTTAGGCGAACAAGCTCGTCAGCGGCTGGCCCTTGTCGGCGATGGTGAAGGGGCGCTTGCTGGGCGAGAAGATGATCTGGTCCAGCGGCAGGCCCAGCGCATAGGCGATGGTGGCGTTGACGTCGGGCACTTCGACTTTGTTTTCGACCACTTCGCGGCCTTCTTTGTCGGTCTTGCCGTAGGTCTGACCTCCCTTGATGCCGCCGCCTGCCATCACGCAGGAAAAAGCCTTCGGGTAATGGTCGCGGCCGACGTTCTGGTTGATCGTGGGGGTACGACCAAACTCGGAGGTGACCACCACCATCGTTTCTTCCAGCAAACCACGGGAGCTGAGATCCTGCAGCAGGGTGGCGAGAGCCTTGTCAAGAATGTCGCAAAGCTCTGGCACGCGCACGAAGTTGGCATTGTGCGTGTCCCAGCCGCCGAGGCTGACTTCCACAAAACGCACGCCGCGCTCAACGAGACGACGGGCAAGCAAGCAGCCCTGGCCGAAGGCTTCCTTGCCGTAGGACTTGCGCAGATCGGCGGACTCTTGAGTAAGGTCGAAGGCCTTCAGGTCTTCGCTCTTCATCATGGTCATCGCGTTGTCGTACATGTCCGTGTACGCCTTCACATTGCGCTGCGGGAAGGTCGAGCGGAAATCCGCATCCAGTTCATCAGCGAGATGCATGCGGGCCTGGAACTTGTCATCGGTAAGACCGGGCTGGAGCTTGACGTTCTTCAAGCCGTTTTCCGGATTGCTGACGAACAGCGGGCTGTTCGCGGCGGGGAAGAATCCCGCGCCTGGATGGCGGCTGTCATTTCCCACAAACACATAGTTTGGCATTGTGGTATTGCCACCGCCCTGGATCACGTTCAGCCATGCGCCCATCGCGGGATGACGGATGGTGCCGCGCATCGCATAGCTGGTGTGCATGATGTAGTTGCCCTGTTCATGCGCGCCCTGAGTGGAGGTGACCGAATTGATCACTGCCGCGTGGTGCATCTGCTGCGCGGTGAGGGGCAAGTACTCCGAAATGCGTACACCATCAGCGCTGGTCTTAATCGGCTTGGTAGGGCCGGCCGTTTCCACGCCTTCCTTTGGATCCCAGGTGTCCATGTGGCTCTGGCCTCCAGACATATAAAGGTAGATGACGTTCTTGGCGGTAGCCACCTGCTTGAGCTTCGAGGAGCCCTCAAAGGCAGCGTATGACTTGCCCGTCATGTAGTTGCCCAGCAGCCCCACGCCCAGGAGGGACGAGGCGGTCTTGGCGGCAAATTCGCGACGGCTGATTTCGCCGCGACGGAAGAGTTTGGAGGCGAGTTCGTGGCTCATAATGGCAGGTCTTCGTGGGTTGTCGGATTATTGAATGAAAATGAACTGCTGCGTGTTGATCAGCGCATAGATGAGGTCGTCCATGGTGCTGAGGCCCTTGTCCTGGGCTTGCAACCACAGGTCTTTTTCCCTGGCGGTGGGCTTGCGGGAAAGCAGCGTCATGTAGGCGGCCTCCACCTTCTCATCGGGATAAGGGGCCTTGTTTACCGTCAGCATGAGCTGGCTGAAACGGTTGGTGATTTGCGGCAGCAATGAGCCGTTCATCAACGCGAGAGCCTGGGGCACCGAAGCCTCGCTGTTGCTGTTTTCGATCATCTCACGGTCGCTCTGGCCAAACTCGCGCAGGTAGTGGCCACGGGGGGCAGGGCTTTCGATTTCAGCAGCCCGCAGATAGTCGCGGGTCTGCTGGGCGCGGCTTCTGAAGTATTCCTTCCGCTGCTTGTCACCAATGCCGTAGAAGTCAGCTTCTTCCGCCCAAGCCTTCTTTTGTGCTTCGACGGCAGCGGCTTCTTCTTCCTTGGACTTTTTGAGCTTGTCGTAGCCCGGAATGACGATGCGCTCGCCCTTCTTCGTGCCGTAGGCTGCCATCATCATCATGTCACTGCCGCCCGGATTTGCCGTGCTTTCAGCTTCTTCCTTGCCCGCCTTGCCGTTGGTATTGAGCGCCACCTGCACATAGGGTTTGCCAGTGACCTTCTCGAACAGCTTCTTCTGGCCGGGCACGAAGACTTCCGAAACGACGGCGCGACGTGCATCGCTGTACATTTCATTGATCTCCTTGCTGAGGGCCTTGTACTTCGTCTTGGCTTCGACGGCCTTCGCTTCCAGCGCTTCCTTCTGAGTGCCCTCGGCGGAGGCTGCCTCGTCTTCGAATTTCTTGGCGTCCTCACGTGCGGCGGCAATGAGCTTCTGCTTCGCAGTCACTGCCTCTGATTGCGCCTCGTACTTCTTGGCGGCAACCTTGATGCCCTTGAGCATTTCTTCCGGGGTCAGCGAATCAACGGAATCCGCGGACTTCTTGGCGGCGAGCACGCGCTGCTCCATGGTGTCGCGGCTGATCACGTTGGGCATGTCAGGATTCGGATTGATCAGCGTCACAAAGCTGTCCCACATCTGCTCAGGCGACATGCGGCGCAGCAGCGGGCCGGTGAAGTGATAAGCTACGCCAGGGACCACTTCCTCCCGGGTGACCTGACGCTGATACGCGCTGGTATTGAATAGCACGCGCATATAGGCCTTCATGTCATACTTCAGGGTGATCATGAGCTTTTCCAGGTTTTGCTCCAGCGGCGGGTTCACCGCCACGGTGTTGTCCATGAGCTCGTCTAGCGGTTCGATCAAGGCTTGGCCGAACGCCTTCTTCCATAGACGGTTGGCGATCACCTTGGTGAAACGCTCGTTGTCCGGGCTGGCCATCCAGCGGGCATATGCCTGCAACTGCGTTTCGCCAGGCATCGGCTCGCAGGAGTGGCCCATCATCGTGCCGGGTGCCACCACTGACTTCGGCTTCGCGTCCTCATATTTGTAGTCGTGCGGCAGGGTCACCTTCCTGTTCTCCTTAAAGTCCACCGCCGTGTAGCGCATGGTATCGCGGATGTCCTGAGTCGCCTGATTGTAGAAGCGCTGCTCGTGGCGGATCTTCTCCTGCGCGGCACGGCGTGCGGCTTCCACCTTCGCCACTTCGGCCTTGAAAGCGGTGCGCTCCGCCTCCGTCATGTCCTTCATCTTCTTCGGTGGCTGCGGCTGCTTGAACGATTCACGCACGGCGACCTCCTGATTGCGCAACAGGTCGCGCATGCCACCCGTGGTGCCGCCGTAATAGTCATTGGTTTCCACGCCAAAAGTGAAGGCCGCCATCTTGTAGAACTGCATCTGTGTCCACTTATCGAAGGGATGATTGTGGCATTGCGCGCACTCGATGCGGGTGCCGAGGAACACGCGTACCGTGCTCGCCATGTTATCGAGCGGCATGCCACGGTCGCGCATGTAATAACCGATCGCCCCGGTCTCCCAGGCCTTGCCCTGCGCGGCAATCATCTCCTTTACGAACTGGTCATACGGCTTGTTGGTCCGCAGTGCGTCCTTGATGAAATTAGTGTAGGCGGCGCCCGTGATCTGGCCCAACTGCTGGCCTTGGGACTGCGCCCTGAGCACATCCGCCCAGTAGTTGAAGAAGTGCTGCACGTACCCGTCGGAGGCCAGCAGCTTGTCGATCAGCTTGGCGCGCTTGTCCTTTTCCTTGGAGCCCATGAACTCCTCCGTCTCGCGTGTGGTCGGGATGCGACCCACAACATCGAGGTAAATGCGGCGGACAAAAACACTGTCATCGGCCGGCGTGTTGCCCTTCAATTTGTTAGCCGTCCAATCCTTGGTCAGGAGGGCGTCAATCTCGCGGGCAGCGCCGGATACATCAGGCTTCGCCGGGGCGGCAAAGCCGATGCAGGTGCTCAAAAAAAGGGTGGCAGCAAGAATGCTCTTCATGGGTGTTAAAACGTGAGCGTCTCCCGAAATGTTACAAAACTTGCATGAGCCGCTCTCATGCCCCTGAGGGAAACCGATGGGGACGAAAAGCTTTCGGCTGCGAGGGAGACGGCGGCACAAATGTGTTTCGGCGTGTGTGATGAGGGAGGGAAACAGGCGGTGCGGCGGCTTGTATTATCGCTCCGCTGCCTTTGGAATTTGCGCTGAAGCTCAATGTGGCAGTGGCGTCCCCACCCCTTTCAGGGCACACGGCGCTACTAAAAGAACTACCAACATTCAAAGAAGAGCCTGAAGGGGCAAGGATGCCCCTGCCACTTTCTTCTGAAAGCGCCGATACCCGTACTTAATTTTCGTCCGTGAGCGCAACAAGCCCTTCGTGCATTCACTTCGGCAACGGTTTGCGCTTCGGTGACAGCAGTTCCACCGCTTTTGCCGGCCCTGTGACGGTGAAGTCCGCCATTTCCTCAAGGTGTTTGGAACTTCCAGCAACCGGAGGCTCTTCCATCACGAGCCGCCGTGGCAAACCTGTGACTTTCTCAAACACATAGCTGGTGACGACATTGTCCTCGAACAGGGGAACTTCCGGCTTCCAATGAATTTCAAATTCAGCAAAGGGCTTGCCGTCGCGGATGATTTTGTTATCCACCATCACCAGCCTTTGCTGTTTCCGAGTCTTGTATGAATGAATCTCTACAAAGCAGGGACCGCCGTTATACGGCGTTTCAGCGTGCCAGAAAGCATACTCCACTAACCTTTGTCCATCCCACCGAAGGAACGTATATTCGCCAAAGATGTCCCGCCTTCCCGAGTTGTGATACACTGTGACAACACCATCTTCCATGCAGGGGTCAAAGAGGCTGCTGACAGCAAACTCCAGATGATGGGATGTGGCATTGAAAACGTAAAGTCTCTTCATCTGACCCCATTTTTCGGCGTCACTCGCCACAACCAGGGCTGAGGGACCCTTGCCCGTCAGATCCAGCATCCAAAAAGGTTTGGTAGCAGGCCTGCATGCTAGTTCATAATCAATGTTTTGCCAGCCTTCAGGGCGCCAAACGGGTCCGCCAAAGAGAAAGTCCCTTGCTTCCCAACGTTCGCCGTCCCATTCGGCAAAGCCCATGCCTATTCCATCTGCCCACCCATCGCCGTGACCGCCTCCGGTGTTCAGGTCAACCACGGCATAATTGCGCCCCGTCTGAAAGATATCACCGTACAAGACATAGGGTTTGCCTTTCAAATCAATCACTGTCGGAGCTTGCCTGGCTGCCGGACGGGCCGGGGCGAGAGCCTCCTGCAGCGCTTTAAGCGCAGCCTGTGCTTGCTCTGGGGGAGTGTTTTTTGGGGACGGTGAAATCCGGCGGTTTCTTGCCACCTTTGGCAACCTCTCCCGCTCCGCCGGTCACTGCTCCGAACAGTGCCATCGTCAGCCACCACAGAAAGAACCACTGTTTGAAAGATGACAACATGCCTTTCATAGTGCCCCAAACCCTCCTGCTCAGGAAGACCGGAATAAGTCACTCCGGCTTCACCGAGAAATCACTGTCCTC
>JAQGPI010000529.1 GCA_028293175.1 Verrucomicrobiaceae bacterium
TGGACAAGGACAAGAACGCGGATGTGCGTTTAGAGGCCGCCATTGGCAAACTTTGGGGCAGCGAACGCACCTGGGAAATCGTCAATGACACCATGCAATTGCGCGGCGGTCGCGGCTATGAAACCGCTGATTCTCTTCACGAGCGTGGTGAACTCGCCGAGCCGGTGGAACGCCTCTTCCGCGATGCGCGTATCAATACCATCTTTGAAGGCAGCAGCGAAATCATGCGCCTTTTCATTGCTCGCGAAGCTCTCGATCCACATCTTAAGGTCGGCGCAGAGGCGGTCAACGCCACACTGCCCATGAAGCAACGCGTGCGTGCCGCTTTGCGTGCGGCAAAATTCTACAGCGTGTGGCTGCCTGTGAAGTACGTTCCTCGCAGCATCGAAGGCGCGGACGGCTTGCATCCCGTCCTACGCAAGGAGATGCGGGAGGTGGAACGCCTGAGCCGTAAACTCGCTCGTCGCCTCTTCTTTGCCATGGTTTTGAACGGACCTTCCCTCGAGAAAAAGCAGGTGCTGCTCGGCCGCTTCGTAGACATCGGGGCCGAACTGTTCGTCCTGGCCAGTACCCTTTCGTATGCACAGTCCAAGATAACTGAAGCCTCGCATGAACGGCCAGAAATGGAACACACCCTTCGCATGACTTCATACTTCGCCAAACTGGCCAAGGAGAAGGTGGCAGGTCTGTTCCGCGCCATAAGTTCCAACGCCGATAGCGAGGGTTATACCGTCGCCAAAGGTGTGATGGCTTAGACACCCTTTGGGTGGCCGGTGACCCTTGCCGATGGTCGGGCTGGCGAGATTCGAACTCACGACCTCTTGCACCCCATGCAAGCGTTCTACCAGGCTGAACTACAGCCCGCCGTTCGGCAAGGCGCTCATTTTGGCGAGAAGCGATGCGGGATCAAGCTTCAAGTTTTGTTTTCTCATGGCTGCCGGGTGACCTCCACCCGAGCAAACCGTCGGCGACTGGTCAGAGTCTCCCTTACCGTCACCAGTTTGATCGGAGATTCGCCTGCAACATCGGCATCGGAAACGAGGCTGGCTCCTGTGGGTGCATTGCCGCCCACGGATTGGACGATGGTCGTCCACTGCACCATGTCCGGACTGGTTTGCAGTTGGTAGGTGAGATCCGTCGCGCGTGGGTCTCGTCTGAAGGACATCGTGAAAAGGTTGTTGAGCTGCGAGCGAGCAACCGAAACCTTTAGTCCCGCGTCAGGCGGATCGGCGGCCAGAGGGCTCAAGGCGAAAGCGTATTCGGCAAGGTTACGTAGTCCATCCCGATCCAAATCGGCAGAGTCCTCCACATAATGTCCGGGCGGGAAGTATTGAAGGAGCCAACTTTCGCGAGGCGTCGGTCCGGGCGTAGCAGTATAGGAAAGAACCAACGAGGGTCGCACGGAACCTTTCTGCACGCTGTGGAACTGGACAGCGGACTTGTCGGTGGTTTCGTCCCCCCGTACGATCCAGCCAGCATTGCCCGATGGTGTATCAAGCCAGCCTTGCACATCGCTGACCATTTGAGACGTTGAGCCCCAAGTTTGCACGCCGCCGGTCGTCAGCACCCCCGAAGCCGAGGCAGTGACGGCATGAGCGCCACCCGCTGTAGACCAAGCCAGGGTGTTGTAGAAACGACGGGTCCACGTGGCATCGCCTGTCGTGGCAGGCACACCAAATCCGCCGGTAAAGTTCTCCGAGGTCCCCTCCCCCCAGGTCTGGCTAAGCCGGTAAATGGAAAACGTCTTGCCGGTCGCAGAGGCAGCGATCGTTTCCGTATTGAGGCGGAACTGTGCCGATTGGATAACGGCTCCGGCTGGCACCTGCCCAGAGACATCAAAGGACACTAGCGCACGCCGCACATGCGAGCCATTGGCAGATCCTGTCCTGCCGACGTACAAATAGCCGAGCGCATCACTCGTAAAAGAGCCAAAGGCAGCATCTTCGGAATAAATGGTGTTGTCCTTGTCCGCGTTCACCGTCTTGGTAATCGTTGAAGCCGGTACGATCTTGTAAACGGCACCGCTTGGCTGCGTGGTATTCGGATCGTCACGCGGTCCCTGGGCCATCTGGGTGGCAACATAAAGTTCCCCCTGCTCATCGCGGCCAAAAGCCATCAGATGGGTAGTGGAAAACGGATTGGCTCCGAAGATCGCGATGGCTGCGGGCGTGCTCCACACACCCGGCGAAGTCTCTTCAATGCCCAGCAAAGTTCCTTGGGTAGTGCCCGAGTTGATGGTTCCAAAGTTATAGTCGCCGAATACATACTTGCCGATTAGGGCAGGAATGTCCGCACCGCGATAACAGAAGCCGCCAGTAATGGAGGTGCCCAGCTTGGGCAGCGCCGGCGTGCCAATGGTCACTGAGGGATGCGCATATTGGGCAATGGGATTGGTCAGCACCGCGCCACCCGGAAGTGTTTGCTTGCCGCTATCGACTCGCACATCACCGCCATTGAGGAGGGCGTTTTCTACAGCATTGTCCAAGGTAAAAGAACCTTCCCTCGCGTGCCAGCCGTAATTGCCGCCCGCATTGATGATGTTCACCTCCTCCACTCTGCTTTGGCCCACGTCTGCTGCGAACAGTTTACCAGTGCCTCCTGTTCCCGTATCAAACGAGAAGCGCCAGGTGTTGCGCAGTCCATAAGCGTAAATCTCTTCCCGTACTCCGCCGCCTGCTCCCACAAACGGATTGGTAGCAGGAATGCCATACTGACCACCCGGCCCGTTGGTGCCCAGCGGATCAATGCGATTGATTTTACCCATCAGGCTAGTTTTGTCTTGCGCGTTGCCCAGGTTCCCGAAGGTCTGCGGATTGGTGGCTCCCGTATGGCCTAGGCTGATATCATTTGAGCCGCCGCCATCGCCCGTGCTGAAGTAAAGAAAGCCGTCCGGACCAAACTCAAGCTGCCCGCCATTGTGGTTCGGCTGGGGCTTGTCGAATGAAAGCAACACCCGCTCCGAGGTCGCATCTGCAACATTCGCGCTGGAGCTGACCTGAAACTCCGAGATGATCGTGCGGCAATCCACCGGCGCAGGGGCCGTGGCAGGCGGCGTCGGATTGCCTCGCGCGTTGGGCGAAGGTGCGGAGTAAAACACGTAGAACTTCCGATAGCCTGGTGATCCGCTGCTGGCAAAACTGGGATGAAACGCCAACCCAAGCAGGCCGCGCTCGTCATATGACGGGGTCATCGGAAAAAGGTAGCTCGTGGGTTCGAATGGAACAATCTTGGCGGACAGATCCAGAAAGACCTGCGGTAGCAGCATGCCGTTCTGAATGATGCGGATCTGCCCCCGCTGCTCGCACACAAAGAGCCTTCCTGATCCGTCTCCCGCATTGGTAATACTGGTGGGCGCCTGCAATTCCCCTGTGCTGATGGCCTTTACAGCCACTGAGGGCAGGGAAGCAAACAATGGCAGCACACTCCAGCCTGAAAGGAAAAGCGTAGCTAGAAGGATAATGCGAAGGCTCATCATGAATGTCGGGAGGCGGCAGAAGCGACCACCTGAAGCCAAATACGTTCGCCGAGCCCTGCAAAACATTATGGAATTTGCGGTCCTATTTCAACACAATCCACAGGTTGATTGCAATTTCGGTCGGCGTTTGTGACTATGACCGTATGCATTTCCCTGCCTCGCGACTGTTCATCCTTGTCCTTTTCCTCGCGACGTCCTGGAGTGGCAAGGCCTATGCGGACCCTGTCGTGCCAGGCAACATCCTGGACCCAAAGACGCCGGCCGAAGCCTGGAATGTGATCCAGCTTGCCACTGGCAATGTGGAGCGCCTCATCAAGGAAAAACGACTGACGGAGATCGCCGTGCAAATCTCCTTCTGCAGCCCTTCGCTGAGGGCCCTCACACGCTTTGGCGCTTCTCCAGAGGCACTCACCAAGGTCGCCGAGCTGACCGCCAAAGCGCAGGCCTGGGTCATCGAGACTGCAAGGGCGGGCAATGACAACAACCTCCCGGGCACTCAGGAAGCCTTTGAAAAGCTGCGCTTGTTCCTGCATCAGATCGATGATTTCTTCGATGCGAAAACGGTGAATGCGGACATCTGGTTCTGTCCCATGCATCCCACCTTTGTTTCACCCAAAGCGGACACGCCCTGCGACCTTTGTGGCATGTCATTGGTGAAGCGCCGCATTCCCTACAGCTTCATCTATATGAAGCCGGGCACCCCTTCCGTCCACATGACCGCTAGCAGCGAACGTGTGGAAGCGGGCAGGAAAATGGAGGTGAAAGTGCGGCTGGCGCGTGGCGATCAGTCGCCCGTACTGAAGGACCATCTCATGGTGATGCACACTCAGCCCATCCATCTTTTAATCGAAGATCCGAGCCTGGGCGACTACCACCACGAACACCCTGTGCCTACCTCCATACCCGGCGAATACGTCTTCTCCTTCACTCCCCAAAAGCCGTCTCCTTATCGTATCTGGGCGGATATTGTACCCGTGACCACCGGCACGCAGGAGCTGCCCTTTGTGGACCTGCCGTCCAGCGGTACCGGTGGACCGATCAAGAACAAGGCCAGCACCTTCACCAGCACGGCAGGCGGGCTGACCTTTGTGGTCAGCTTGTCCAACGGCAACCACGTGCCGCCGCGCGCCGAGCAGGTTTGCAGCCTGAACGTCACCATCACTGAGGCCGATGGCAAACCCACCGCTCGGCTAGAGCCTGTCATGAACGCCTTTGCCCATCTAGTGGGCTTTTACGACGACTACAACACGGTAGTACATGTGCATCCAGGCGGCGGCGATGTACTAACAACGGAAGCGCGCGGAGGACCTACGCTGCCCTTCAAGTTTTTCCCACCGAAGGCTGGGTTCATCCGGTTCTACTGCCAGGTGATGGTGAATGGCGAAATGGTCTTCGCGCCGTTTAACATGAACGTGCAACCTTGATTCACCGCAAGGATACGTCATCGGCCGTCCACAACACATGATCGGGCCCTGCGGAGCGGATCTGCATGTCCGTGGCGGACATCTGATGGAAGAAGTAGGGCGTGCCCCAGCGGTCAATGAGTTCGCCTTTGCTGTTGAGCCGCTGGCCTTCCGGAGGACCGAGCGTGGCGTGCTTGGGATTGCCTCCCATCACGGATTTCATAATTTCGGCGTTGGTGCCCACGGGATTGCTGCCCATCAGGGTGCGATAATCCCTCAGCATTAAGGTCACCTTGTCGAGTTCTATCGCTGCGCCCTCCATGGCATTGGCATCTTCATCAGCCGGTGGAGGTGGCGTAGCCTCAGACCGTGGTCGAGCAGGGGCCGGTACGGGGGAAGGCATCGGCTTGGACGGAAGAGAAGTGGTAAGATTGCCCGCAGCGGTGTCTGCGGATGGCACAGCCGTCATGGAGAGAGGTGTTGTCAGTGTAATCGGTGATGCATCCGAACTTGTGGTCGGAGGGACAGAAACGGATGTCGGAGCCGGAGGCGATGCTTGCGTAACCACCGGAGCCCGGGGATCGACCCCAATGACTGGCACTCTCCGTGAATCTTCGTGTGAGCCGAAGACCAGCCACAATCCCACGGCAGCCATCGTAACGACGGCCACCGCCAACGCCACCATGAGACGCCTGTTGTTCATCGCCATCGGTTGAGACTACCCCAAGAAGCCCATGTAACCGCCATTGTAGGAGCCCGCGAACCTGGATACGTTGGGGAACACCGAAGCGATTTCGCTAGAGGAGAGACCCATCCATTTGCCCATTGTGGAAGCGTATTGGTCCACGGAGGTGGTGGGAATCCAGCGACCCGTACTGGTATCATCGGGGCCGTTGACAACCAGCGTGGGGAAGGTGCCATAGAGCTTCTGGCCCTGCACAGCGCCGCCCACCACCAAGTGATGGCTTCCCCAGCCATGGTCACTGCCCAGGCCATTAGCTGGGAAGGTGCGGCCGAAGTCACTCGCGGTGAAGCAGGTGACTTGGTTGGTGAACGGCGTTGCCGTTCCATAAGTGATACCGATTTGCTTCATCGCCTTCTGGAAGGCATGGATGGACTGGCTGAGTTCAGCCAGCAGGTTAGCTTGCGAACCGATGACCACGGCAGCGTTATTGGTGGTGCTGGAGCCAGCGTTATTGGTCTGCCCAGTATGGGTGTCGTAGCCGCCCACGGTGACAAAGAAGATCTGCCGTTTCATGCCCAAGCCGCCGCTCACCCCTGACGCACGTTGCCCGGCCTCGATGATCTGCGCGACCATCTTGAGCTGTTGCATAAGGCTGGAGGTAAAGGTGGAGCCGCTATTAGGCGTTACGACTTGGTGCGCGGTGGCGGTTTTGCTCCAGTTTGCGACCGTGGACCAGTAGCTGGCCATCTGTGTGCCTGTGAGACCTGCGCTCAAGCCTGCGCCTGTGGCGATGGAGTTGTCCAGCGCCTTTGCGTAGTTGGAGGTGAACATGTTGTTCAAGCCCTTGTCCGTGGCAAGAATCGAATTCAATGCCGCCTGCCTGGCGGTCACCGCCGAGGCTGGATTACTGGGATTGGAGACCGAAACCACGCCGCCTGTACCCACTGAGTACTGCTGCACGCTGCCGCCCACTTCGAAGGTATTGGTACCGGCGATGGTGATGCAGGTGGAGAGCAGATCGAGGGCGCCGTTCTGCGGATTGTAGGCGTGCATGAGATCCGCCATGCGACCGCCCCACCCTGTGGAGGGAGGCACATCTGGAATGGAGGTCTGCCATTGCGTTACCTGGTCCGCGTGGGAGAAGAGCTGCGGCGGCTTGGGCACCGTGTTCGCGGTGTACTGGGCCTTGGTAGTGGGATACACAAGATTGCCCATGTTGAACACCGTGGCCACCTGTCCCAGATCGTTGTACCCGGCGGTTTGGTTGAAGATCTCACCCAACTCAAACATCGCGGGGTGCAAGCCGAAGCCGCGGCCGGCAGGCAAGTTCGAGGCTAGCAACGACCTCGCCGTCGCCCCGCTGCCATCGGCATTGGGCAAGGCCAGCGCTGGGGTGCGCACGTTAGCGTAGTTTGCATACTCCGAGGTCTCGGTGGGAATGATGAGGTTGTTCGAATCATTGCCCCCATTGAGGAAGATGCAAACCAGCGCCTTGTAGTCAGTGGGTGTATTGAACGCCAGCGCGGAGTTCATCAGATGCAGGTCGCGCAGACAGTACTTGCCCGCAATGGCCGCGCCCGCTATGCCCGGACCCGTCCTGCGAAGAAAACTGCGCCTGGAGATATTGAAAGAATTCACCGTATTCATGATTCGGTTATTTTTGGACTGCGTATTCCGCGGAGGTAAGGATCAGGTGGATGATGGCGCGCACACGGTCGCGGCGCTGCGCAGCCGTTGAAGTAGGCACGGTCAGCGGGAAGTTGGTGCTGTTGGCTACGAAGTTCTGAATCGAGGTCTTGGTGGCGGTTTCCAGCGGTCCGCCTATCAGCCGCGCGGCCAGGGTATCGATCAGCGCCGGAATGGCACCGTTGTTAACCAGCGAGTCATTGGCCATGTAGTCCCCGATATCCATCACCACCGTACCGCTGCCGTTGTTGAAGCTGCTCAAACCGGTGGTGTTGCCATTGGCTCCGCCGGTACCGATGATCATGTTGGTGTTGCTGTTCGTAAGGTTTGCCACATTTGTGTCGGTCGTGAGCTGGAATTCGGGCGAATCGGTACCCGTGTTGGACAGCGTGCCTGGGAACTTATAGTCAGGGAAGAAGTAGTTGAACACCGTCGGCGAATTCAATGGCGACTGGGTGAGACTGCCTTCAGTGGAGTTGAGGTTGAAGGTACTCGAGTTGATCGTCACATTGCCCGAACGGCCGAGAGGCGGCGCCACCAGGGGCCACAAGACCACTCCGTTATTCGAGCCACCCGTAGGAAGCGGATAAGTGCCCATGCTGCTTGAGACAGGCAGGTAAGAAGTCTTGAAGTGATCCTCGTCAACGATGGTGGTGATGATGTACTCGCCATCCGTCACGGGACCTACCACCACCGGTGCATCCACCCACACGTGCTGGGGGGTGAGCATGTTGTGGTTCGTGTTGTTGTTGAATTGCAGGATAGTGTTGCTCGTCTGCGGCGTGTAGCTCGACGAGATCTTTGGAATGATCACATTGCCCGCGCGTGCCGTTGTGGGCGTGTCGGCAGTGAAGACCGTAAACGTCGAGCCCGGTATCGTGGGAGTCTGCACATCGTAGATTCCATCCGTCGGAACCGCCGCTCCCCCAGCTGTCGTTTGGGTGAGGAACTTCAAGTAGACCTTGCTCTTCAACGTGGTCGTTGCGGAGTTCGGTGTGGGAATCGCCACGTCTGTGGCCGGCCCTGCCGTGTTCACCATCATAGTGGAACTTCCGGCCACTTGAGAGTACGACACATTCACCATGCCAGTGGCCGCCACCTCTAGGACGTTGGAACCTGCAAGCTGCCCGGTGCCGGCATTCGCCGCCGTGGCGCTGTAAGTTGGGATCAAGAACGAGGTCGCATCAGCCACCGTCACCGCATAGCTGTTGGTGATCGAGGGATTGAAACTGCCACCGGTCACACTGGAGATGGCCACTATGTTGCCTGTCGTCAGGCTATGCGGCTGCACTGTTGTCACGCGGATAGGAGTGGCGTTTTCACGCGCCACTGGATAACCCGTCGGCACCACCGTGCAATTGGAGCTCACCTTGAAGGTGTTCGCCGTAAGCATGGTGGCGGTGAAATTGCCATTGATGGCAGTACTGAAGGTACCCCCTACAATGCCATTGATCGTCACCGTCTGGTTGCCTGTGAAGCCATGCGCAGCCGCAGTGGTGATCACACAGGGGTTTCCCAAAGCGATGTTCGTGATTTGGAACACGCGAGTCGTATTGACCGGCACCGTAAAAGTGTTCGCACCGGTGACCGTGGCAACCAGGGGCGTTCCATTGATCGTTGTGGCAAAGGTGCCGCAGGCTCCAAAAATCCACACACTCGCGCTGCCGCTCAGGCCATGTGGCTGCACGGTGGTGATGGTAGTCGGGTTGCCGGGCGTGATGGTCGAAATGGCAAACTCTGCGGTCGTATCCGGCGTCACACTTGCGATACCCAGGGCAGAAGTGATGGCGTAAGCCGTAGACGTTGGATTCGTGTACGGAGTGGGAGGGTTGGTGCTGGTATAGTTCGACTTGAAATCGAGGCTGATCGAGAAGCCCGAGTTCAAATCATTCAATCCCGCCGTTGTAATGCGGAACTTGTGTGAATCCACGCCGCTGAGCTGCGTGTAGGTGCTCGCATAGGATGCGGCCGGGAAGGCGCGGGCCGGGCCGGTAAGACGCAACATCGGTTCGCGCTGCTTGCCAAACGCAGTATTGGCGAATGCTGCTGTAGTGCTGCGGGCTTCGCCATCGAGCAGGATCTGCCGCACCACGGCAGTCAGATCGCCACGCACGCCGGAGCCGTTATCCTTGAACTTCTGCACGACCCGATACAGGTAGCCAGGGCTCGGATTGCTGGTGACTAGGCGTTGGATAAGCTGGCGGCAGATGTAGGGCGGCACGTTGTCGTTGTTGACGATGTTGTCGATCACTGCGTCCAGTTCTTTGAGACCGTATTGATCATACGGATGGGGCAGCGTGGTACCTGCATTGTCCGCTTGTGAGCCAGTAATGGCTGTGAGGCCACCCGTCCCAGCAATGCTGTTCCGGTTCGGAAGCACCGTGGCTCCGGTCACCGTACCAGCCGCACCTGCTGCCGCCGTGCATTGCACCGGCACGGTAAAAGTGGTCGCGCCTGTAACCGTCGCCTGAAAGCTGTTATTGATGGTTGGAAGCCCTGCGGGAACGTAGGTGCCGCCAGTCACCCCCGCGATCATGATCGTATCGCCGCTGGCCAACCCGTGGGGCGTGCTGGTGGTGACGATGCAAGGATTGCCCACACCAATGCTCGTGATGCTTACACGTGGTGTCAGGCCCGTGGCGGCAGGGGTCACCACATTGTTAAGCAGCAGCTTTGGCCCCAGGTCGTGTTGGGCGGGCACTAGCACCATCGCGTTCAGATAGTCTGCGGCGGGGCCGAAGCTGGTCGGTGCCCGTCCACTAGCTTGATTGGCCTGATTGTAATTCCATCCGGTAAGCAGCGCGGCCACGCCCAGGATGCTCGGCTGCGTGTAGGTGGCGGGCAGGTTGGCGTTGGAATCGAGAATGAATTTACCGTCGTCCCACTGGCGGTAGATTCCCACGGAGAAAAGCTGCATGATTTCACGCGCGTAGTTCTCATTCGGATGACGGCCAATCGTATCGTCACCCTTTTGGTTGCCGCGCATATCAAGGTACAGGCCCATCGCCGGCGTAAGCGTTACATTCTTCAAGATGCCGCGGAAGGAGCCGCTATTGGCGATGCCAGAAGTAGGCAAACAGGAGTCAATCAACTGGTCATAATAATCGGCCAGAATGCGCCCGTTGAATGCCAGGGGTCCTGAATCGTTGTTCCACGAAACCACAAGGATTTCGCTCAGAGCAAAAGCCAGGCGCTGACGCAACTGATCGTTGCCGTTGATCGAGTACTTCCACCAAGTGTTGGTGAACAAGACGGAAGGATAGGGCTGATTGATATCCGCCGTCAGACCCGCCACCACTTCGTCTGACATGTGGCTGGCGGGCAAGGTGAGTTGGTTGTCAATCCAGCCAGAGAACCCGCGTGTGCCCACATCAGTGATATCAGCAGGGCTGGCTCCAAAGGTGGCCTGATTGAGGAAGCGTGTGGCATTGGCCACATTCGAGGCCGAATCGGTGGTGGACGGCTCGACGTACGCTGAGGCAACTGGAGGAAGCTGTGAGCCGGACACCGCCGTCAGGTTTCCACGAATTTCGCCTGCGGGGAAAGTTACCGAGTGAATGTTCAGATACACCTTGCCACGCTGAATGCCGTCTAGAATCTGCGCTGTCGAAGTGAACGAGCCCACCGGAACAAAATTCCAGATATAGCCCCCATCAGCGGTCCTCAGTTCAGGATGGAAAGAATCAATGTCATCAATGTCATAGATGATTTCACCCTGCGGGTGAGAGTCGAAGGAGTCCACGTGCAAATGGTAGGCCGTGCGTGGCGATGTCAGGCCGGTGTAACCGAAGTGTAGGATCGCTGAAGCACCGCCGGAAGCCACCAACAGGTTGGCGGATCCGCTGGCCTTGGTGGCGGAGGAGCCCTGCGGTCCCAGATTGGCGGAGTAAAGCGTGCCCGTGATCGCCGCCAGAGCCGGATAATCATAGGGTTGGAACAGGAAGCTCGGCACCCTGCCGCTGTAAGGATAGCCCTGGAGGCCGCCACTTCCGTTCGGAATTAGAGTGAGCACTCCGGTGCCATTCGGTGCGCTAGCAACGGAAGGCACGGTGCCGACGTCATCCTGACACCAGCCCATCTCAACATATGTGTCGCTGTCCGATCCGGTGTTGTGCAGCACCTCGAAATAGTATTTCTGTCCTGCTTCAAGCGCGATCCATCCGGATTGCTGGGTTGACTGAGTGTTCCAGGTCAGTTTGCCGGCGCTTGCCGTCACGGTCGCACGGCGCACCTTGTTCACGTATTCCGAGTCGTTGGAAATCCACAGCTCCGCCGCATTGTTGGCGGCCAGCCAGAAGTAATAATTCCCCGTCTTTGGCGGCACGATGTAGCCGCGCAGCCGCTCCCCCGTGTTGTTGGGATAGTCCACATCGTCATCCACTGTCGTGATAGAATCATGCGCGGGAACGCCCGTGGAAGGTACTACAATATCGGACACCTTGTTGCCCGTAGCGGTCAGGATCTCACGACTGACGGCACCAGAGGGGAAGATCGTGAAAGTGATGACCGAACTGCCGGTCACCGTTCCTGCTGTCGTATTAGTCGCATTAACCACCGTGGTATAAGTGCCAGCCGTTGTAGGACTGCCGCTGATCACACCCGTAGTGCCATTCAGAGTCAGGCCGCCAGGCAGCGGCGCGCTGTCCGTCGGCACCGCATAAGTGGTAGTGCCGCTGATGTTGGGCGATGTCACCGCCAGGGAGAAAGGCACGCTTACATAGCCGTAGGCATTGAGCGGCGTAGTCACCGGCGTTCCTTTTTGGGACTGCGCAGGTGCCGGGAACAGTCGGGTGATAGGCACGATTTCCTTGGTCTGGCTGGGACTCCACCAGTAGAGCCGCGCCTCGGCGCTGCCCGTGCTGTTCCAGTAGTCGATTTGGATGTCATACAGCACGCCCGCTTTCAGCGTGATGGTGTTAGCATAATCATTCGCACTTTGGGTACTCCACCGGTCTACAAGCAGCACGCCATTGACCCACAGCTTGGCACTGTCATCACTCCGAATGTCGATGTAATAGGTTTCCGAATACTGCGGCAAAATCTGCCCCGTCCACCGCACCGAGAACGCGGCCGTCGTGGTGACGCCCGGCGTACTTCCCCAGCCATTGGCAATGTAGTCCACTTTCTCCGTCCGCGTAAATTCTGGCGGGGTGCCATAAATTCCCGTC
>JAQGPI010000530.1 GCA_028293175.1 Verrucomicrobiaceae bacterium
GCACGCTCCCACTTTTCGCTCACGGAATCCAAGAGCGCTTGATGCTCCTTTTTTATGCGGTCCTTCTCGGCGTCTCTCTTGGCCTCGACGCTAGAGTAGGCAAGGCTTTGCAAGCGGATGGCATCAATTAAAGAACTGGCGAGCAATGTTGCGGAGGCCTTTGTCTGGAGCCGGCCCCACTGGTGCAGCCCGAGCAAAGCTACAACCAGGATGCCTGCGGTGATCAGGCCAGGATTGAGCGAACCAAATATGGATGCGACGCCGAGACCTAAGCCTAAGGCGAGGAGAATGGCAATGACCAGCGGCACCCTGCTGAAGAACCGCACGACAGGCGACCGCTTCACCACTGCGAGCTGCTCATGGGCAGTGGCGATATGCGTGCGTATTTCCGTCTGCCATCGTTGCTGTTGAGCGGGGGATGCGGGCACTGGGGCAGGAGATTCAGGCTTGCGTTGAAGCAACCGTAGAAACTCGGGATAGCCGCCCACCGCCTTGCGCGCATCCCGCTGGGCTTGCAGGATTTCCTCTCGCGTATCCCTCAACCAGATAAGAGTGAGGGCGGACTGGGAATTGGCGGCTTCCGTTTGGAAACCGATGTCGCGCTCCGCCTGGAAGCGCTGCATCTGCAGTTTGCCCAGCCAGCGTTCGCGTGCCTCCTGCGCCCGCCGTGGAAGGTTGCGGCTGCCGTATTTTACGGCCTCCTTCACATGCTTGCTGCGGTTCGCGTAACTTGCGCGAATCTGCGCTTCTTTGCGGGTGAAGAAATCGTCGGCCTGGGTGACTTTTTTGGCCAGGATGTCCTCTAGCGCTTCGACTGCGGCGTCATGTTTCTGGGTAAGAGTGTAGCGGCGACTGCGAAAATCGCGAACTAACTGGTCCTCCTTGGCGGTGCATTCCTTGATGGCGCGATGCAATTGGTCCAGAAGATGGACGCTTCGGCTGGTGCTCAAATGGATGTCTTCGTTACTCACAGTCGGTTTTGACCTTTCTCAGCAGCATGTCCAGTTCGTCAATCATCGCGTTGGCCCGTCCGACATGGTCCGGAAGTTTTTCCAGGTAGGTTCGCTCAAATTCCGTGCTCTTGGCATCACGCCAGGAGGAACGAGTGTTCTGCCAGGAGACCATGAGGTCCTGCAAGGACTGGCCTAGAATGGAGGCGCTGACTTTGACGCTCATGGTGGGGGAAGATCGATGTCGGTGATTGGGGGCGGGGTGTCAGCGGGTGCCGAACGCTCCGTATAGTCTTCCAGTGTGCGCTGGGTTTGACTCAGGTAGGCAATGGCCTTGGGCATGTCTACCTCAAGAAAGTGCCGCAGGCTCTCCAGTTTGCGCACCCGTGGATCGGCCTCGTGGTCGAAATTGCGGCTCCAAGTTTTGACCTTGAGTAGCTTCTCTTCGGCTTCCTGCACTGCTGCTTTGGCTTTGCGTACGGCCATCTGCTGCACAGCGAGGGAGTCTTTGAATTCAGAAAAGCGGGCACTAATCAGCTCCTGATTGGCCTGATCCAGCAGCTTCTGACGGCGCTTTACTTGCGTCTCCCACACCGTGCGCTGCTCGTTCTGCAACCAGTAGCGGGTACGCTTGACCTCATCCGCTACCTGATCGAGGGCGCGATTGGCCTTGCCCATGAAGATGATCAGGCTGGTGCGAAAATACTCGAGCTGGTCGAGCGATGTGACTCTGGCTTGTTGTGCCATGAAGGATGCGTGCGGCTAGCGTTGATCGAGATACTCTTCAATTCGCTGGGCCTTGCGCAGCAGGTAGGGGGTGTGCTTCTCGGAAACCTCCATGAATTTCTTCAGCACTTTCATGGTGGTGACGAACTCTTCCGAGAACTTCTCTGCCTCCTGATCCTGCCAAGTTGCACTGAGGGCGTTGAAACGAGCGTGCAGCGATCCGGCCTTCACCTGCACGTCGTCATTGAAGCGCTTCAATTCCTTGGCGAAGCGCCGCACCTCCTCCGGGTCCATGATTGCCTGTGCCATAATATGTGTGCCAGTTTGGAGAAGATCTGAGTGAAAAGGTTCGAATAAAGAATCCGAGCCTATCATGCTGGTCAAGACGTGCAATCCACGGGGCGTTGCCGGCCAATAAAAAAAGGCGACACCCCGAAGCTCCTTGATGGAACCCCGGGGTGCGCCCCAAGTTCCGCCCAGCGGCGGCAATTTTGATGGTTTATAAGCTGGCGATCAGTTCCGAACTGCGGCGAGGAGAGGAGACCTTGCCGCTAAGGATGCTGGCAGGGGTGACCTGCTGCTTATAATAGCGGGCGTTCGCATCACCGCGGGCGGTAATCACGGTACCTTCCAGGGAGGCACCTGCGAACAAGCCCTTGTTGAGGCTATAGGCGTAGATAGCCGCGCGATCAGTGACGCCTGCTTCCGCTGCCCGCCCTATGGGGCCCGCCGCCACGCTTAGCGCACCGCCGAGTTGTGCGGTGGTGCCGCTGGTGAAGGCGCGTACGGCCTCCTTGGTGTTCAGCACCAGCACCACATCGGTTACCTGGCCGCCCACCTGCGGGCCAAACCCGATGCCGGTGGTGCGGATGAAGGAGGGGCCTGCCCATCCTTTGCGGCCACGGGTAACGACCACGCCCTTGCCGTATTTACCGCTGAAGATAAAGCCGCCTTTGACAACGGACAGGATGGCGAGACCCTTGGCGTCGCGCATGATATGGCGAGGGATCTGGCCCTCAGGCATCGAACGGAAGCGGTTCAAAATGGTGGCCGCTTGGTGCACCTGATCGTCTTCTTCGGTTGCCATCAGAGTGGTGGACAGAAGGGAAACGAGAAGGAGGGCGATGAGATGGAGTTTATGTTTCATACTGCAGGTTCCTTTGGATCGTGGGTTTGGATTTTGTCGGGCGCGGAGACCCACAGAAAATTCGTTCCCATTAAGTGCTGCGGACGTAAAAAGTGCGCTATTACGGGGGTGTCTCATGGCACAAAACTGCGCCAGACCTTCTCGGCAAAGCCTAACGTACGCCAGGCTTCAACACCTTGTCGATGAACTGGTAGGCTTCGTGGCGTGGTTCATCTGAGAAATCGTGCTCCGTGTCTGGATGACGAATGATTAATCTCTCCTGTCCTCCCAAGAGCTTGAAAACGGGCGCAGCGGCAGCAGCGATGCGGTCCACGCTCTGCCATTGGAAGTTCTTGTCGCGCAGGGGTGCATTGACAAAAACATGGCGTGGAGCCAGAGCGGCAATGAGTTCATAAAAATCAAACGGAACGTCCTGTGGATGGCCCAGATAATCCGCCATTCTGGGCATGTAGCGATCCTGGGTCCAGCCCTTGATATTGCCATTGTAATAATCCACAAACGAATCGAAGCCGCAGCTCGATACGATGACCTTGATGCGTGGATCAAATACAGCGGTGTAAATGGAATTGTGTCCCCCCAATGAATGGCCGATGGTGCCGTACCCGCCCTTCCTTACGAAAGGCAGGGTATCGAGATAATCGAGGCCGCGCACATTGTCCCAAATC
>JAQGPI010000570.1 GCA_028293175.1 Verrucomicrobiaceae bacterium
GTGACCTTTGGCAGGATGGCGTTGGTAGCGTCTAGCCGACCGCCCATGCCGGTCTCCAGCACCACCCATTCGTTCTCCCGTTTAGCAAACCACTCCAGGGCGAGGGCGAAGGTGAGTTCAAAAAAAGTGGGGTGCGGGTCCCAGCCTTGCACTAGGGTGCGCATTCGGCGCAAGCCGTCGGCGGTTTCGTCGCGGTTGATCATGCGCTCATTGTCCCGGATGCGCTCGCGGAACTGAATGAGATGCGGTGAAGTAAAAAGCCCCGCCCCAACGCCTGCCGCATTCAGGATGCTGTGAATGAAGGCGCACACGCTGCCCTTGCCGTTGGTACCGGCTACGTGGATGAAGTTCTGCTCGGGGGCTGGCAGCTTCATCGCATCGAGAAGCTTGTGCGTGTTGTCCAGGCCCAGTTTCACGCCAAACATCTGGGTGCCGTACAGCCAGTCCAGTTGCGTCTTTTCGGCGTGTACAGATGGCATGGCAGCACTCAAGACTCCAACTCGTAGCCGAGAATGGACATAGCGCAAATGGCGGCTGTCTCGGCGCGCAGAACCAACCCGCCCAGTGTCCAGGGAAGCCAGCCGCCATCGACCATTCTTTGGTGTTCTGATTCGGAAAAATCGCCCTCCGGGCCAATGGCAACGGCGACCTCACTGGCGCTCTCGTTCAACAGGCCGCGCAAGGGTTTAGCCTGCGGATGCAGGGAGGCGATCAACCGCACAGGCTGTGTGCCCACTTGCTTCAAGGCTGCATCCAACGAGCAAGGCAACACCACCTCTGGCAGCCAGGCCTGACCGCACTGCTTACAGGATTCCAGCACTAAGCGCTGCCATTTCTCGTGCTTTTTGATCGCATCGCGTGCATCGAGGCGCACAATAGAGCGGTCGCTCAAAATGGGCACGATGCGCCGCACTCCCAGTTCCACCGCCTTTTCCAAGATCCACTCAAAGGTCTCGCCCTTTGTCACTGCTTGCAGCAGGGTCACGGGATGGCGCGGTGGCGGCGTTTGCCATTCCTTCAATGGCACCAGGCGCACCTCCGTCTTGCTTAGCACCTCGATCCGCGCCTCCGCCTTGCGACCTGCGCCATCAAAGACGACCACCTGGTCCCCTACCCTATGCCGGGTCACCTGGGCGCAATGCCTTGCCTCATCCCCATCCAGGCGCAGCTGCCCGGATTCCCAGGCGGAAGGCGGCAGGTAGAAGTGGGCATGCGTCATGGCAGGGGAAGAAACGACCCAAACCACGGCTTCAGCAAGGTCGCAACGCTCTGTTGTTTCATTTCGCGCGATCCTCTTCACTATCTCATTCTCACACGTACTTCTTCTCCGATGAAACTCACCACTTGGAACGTCAATGGCATCCGATCAGCAATGGACAAAGGTTTTCGTGACTACGTCAAATCCGGCGATGCCGATGTGATCTGTTTGCAGGAGACCAAAGCTGCAGCAGAGCAGGTGGACCTCGCTTGGCTCTCTGGCTACCAGGCCTTTTGGAACAGCGCGGTGAAGAAAGGCTATTCCGGCACGCTCGTGCTCACACGTCAGCCGGTTTTGAGCCATTCGCTGGGGCTGGGCATCGCCGACCACGACAATGAAGGCCGTGTGATCAATGTTGAGTACCCCGATTTTCACCTCGTGAATGTTTACACGCCGAATTCCCAGGCCGAACTCGTGCGCCTCCCCTACCGGCTGACCTGGGACGCAGCCTTCCGCGCGCATGTGAAAAACCTGGAGAAGACCAAGCCCGTCCTCGTTTGCGGCGACCTAAACTGCGCGCACAAGGAAATCGATATCGCGAATCCCAAGACAAACCGCAAGAGCCCCGGCTTCAGCGATGCGGAGCGCGCGAGTTTCGACAACTACATAAACGAAGGCATCATTGATGTGTTCCGCGAGTTCGACAAGAGCCCGGGGCGCTATACTTGGTGGACGATGCGCACGGGCGGCGCGGCGCGGGAGAAGAACATTGGATGGCGTCTAGATTACTGGCTTTCCTCCCAGGCTTTTGTTCCAAGGGTGAAAAGTTGCACCATCCGCACTGACATTTATGGCTCTGACCACTGCCCAGTGGAGCTCAGTCTTTAGCCACTCTTCATACAGACATCCGGGGCCTGCGAGGCTTCCGAACTATGGCCACAAGGGAATCCTTGTGTCTTCACTCTTTACTCAAGTCACGAATCCTGATAATCACAGGTTTTTCGCGCCGGAATGTTCCGGACTCATCTCCCTTTCCATCTATGAAACACCGCTGCAACCGCCTGCTTCTGGGCTCCTTCTTCGCGCTGCTAACCCTGCCGACCGCTCTGCGGGCGGATGTCGTCGTCATGAAGGATGGAAAGAAATACGAGGAAGCCAAGATCCTCTCCGAGACCCCGGAGACCGTCACCTTCTCGTACGTCTTCATGAAGAAGTTCCCGGACCAGAGGACAGAACCCAAGGCCAACGTGGCCCAGATCATCAAGCAGAAGCCGGAAGAGACAGAAGTGCTGCCCTTGCTCAAGCTTGTTCCGACCGCGGACCTGCTCACCGCCGACAAGTATGAGTCCCTGATTCAGGACACGCTGCGCCCCTTCGTGGCCAAGTATCCAGGCACCCCCCAGGCTAAACAGGTCGAGGACATTATCAAAACGCTTCAGGCGGAAAAAGAAAAAGTCGTGGGAGGCTCCCTCAAGATGGAAGGCGAATGGATTTCGTCTGACATGGTGAAGCGCGATGCCCACTCAATCGAGGCCTATCGGGTACGCCGCGATGTGAAGGAACTGGCCGCCGATGGCAAGCCCCGCGAGGCGCTGAACGAGTGGCAGAAGATGACCGATGCTGAGAACGGCTTCACCGACACGCTCCAATACGTGAAGGCTATTCCCGAGGTCCTGGCCATTCTGGACACCTACAAGAAGCAGCTCGACTCCATGCTGTTGGCCCAGCCGGATCTTGACCGTCGCCGCAAGGATGGCCTGACCAAAATGATTGATTCCGATCCCCTCAAGGCTCGCAGCGAAAGCGCCATTGCCGCAGAGAAGGATGCCTTTAAGGCGAAGCAGGCGGAGGAAAAGCTCAGCAAGGTCCGCTTCACGAGCGTCTACAAGTATGATCTCAAGTCCTTGCAAGATGCAATGAAGGTGGTGATCGATGAGTCCACCAAGCTCCGCGCGCTGGACCTCAGCAAACTCACCATGCAAAATGAGGCACTGGTGGCGGCTGCCCGCTACCTCGCAGATGGCAATGTGGAGCAGGCCGAAGCAGCTCTCAAACGCTCCACTGAAGTCACCGGCCTGCGCGCTGGCAATCCAAAGTCCCTCCAGGCGATGCGTAAGCAGCTCGCCGACCTAAAAAACGACCTGAAAAAGAAGCAGCAGGCTAAGCGGACTTACGGATCGAGCGGCAATACCGGGGCGCTCACCAATACTACCACCACAGCCGCCACCGACAGCCGTGTGGCTGAGGCGCTGGAGAAGGCCGAAAAAGACAAGGCCGCCAAAAAAGAGGCAAAGGCAAGCGATGACGTCACCACACCTGACAAGCCGGCCACCAAGACCACGAAGAAGAGCACTTCCTCCAGCAAGGGCGACGATACCAAGAAATCCTCCGCCTCGGCCCCTGTCGAAGAGGATAGCGGTCTCATGAAGTACCTGCCCATCGCTGGCGGCGGTCTGCTGGCCGTCCTGATCGCCGTTATGTTCTTCCAGAAGAAAAAGAAGGTCTGATCCCTTTCACCTTTTGACTTTCTGAGGAGGCGGCTGGCAACAGCCGCCTTTTTTCGTTGCCGCAGGAGGTGAATTCCGCATTTGCCCAGCGCCCCGCCTTGCAGTTAATTGTCCGCCCCTATGACGAGCCCCGCCCGCACCGCCTCCTGCCACCGCAAAACAGCGGAGACAGACATCCGCATGGAACTGACCGTGGATGGCACCGGTCGCAGCAGCATCAAGACCGGCGTGCCGTTCTTGGATCACATGCTCACGCTGTTTGCCAAGCATGGCCTGTTCGATCTCACCATCGATGCCAAGGGCGATACGGAGGTGGATTTCCACCACACGGTGGAGGATGTGGGCATTGTGCTGGGCCAGTGCTTCCGCGATGCCCTGGGCAAGAAGGAAGGCATCCGCCGTTACGGCTGGTGCCTGCTGCCCATGGATGAAACGCTGGCCAGCCTTGCCATCGACCTCAGCGGCCGCCCACTACTCGTATACACCGTGCCTGAGCGCGTGGACACCATCGGCATCGGCTTCCATTTCCAACTTGTGGAGGAGTTCATGCGCGGATTCTCCAGCCTCGTCCTGGCCAATCTGCACATCGAAATCGTGCGCGGCAAGGACGCCCACCACATGGCGGAAGCCATCTTTAAAGGCCTTGCCAAGATCATGGATCAGGCCACCCAGTTCGATCCCCGTATCAGCGGCGTACTCAGTACGAAAGACATGCTGTAGCTGCCCATGAAACTTGGAGTTCTCGATTACGGCGCTGGCAACCTGCGCAGCGTCCTCAACGCCTTTGCCACCATTGGCCACCCGGCAAAGCTTGTTGCCGGTCCCGCTGATTTTGACGACATCGACACCTTGGTCTTCCCCGGCCAGGGCGCCTTTGGCGACAGTGTACGCATCATCAAGCAGAACCAGCTTTGGGACCCGCTCAAGGCTTGGCTGGCCGATGAGCGGCCCTACATCGGCATCTGCCTTGGCTACCAGCTTTTGTTTGCCAGCAGCGAGGAATCCCCTGGCGTGGAAGGCCTCGGCGTCGCCCCTGGCCGCGTGCGCAAGTTCGCCCCGGATTCAGGTTTGAAGATCCCGCACATGGGCTGGAACCAAGCCGAGTGGACCCCCCGTGCCGCAGCTTTGCACGAAGGCATCCCGGCCTCCAGCTACGTCTACTTCGTCCACTCCTACTATCCCGAAGTGGAGGATGAAAACCTCATCGCCTGCGCCACCGACTACGGCACCAGTTTCGCCTCCGGCATCATCAAGCCCAATCTCGTGGCCGTGCAGTTCCACCCGGAAAAGAGCCAGGAGACGGGACTGAGGTTGTTGAAGAATGCGGTGGGATTGTTCTCATAGAAATCTGCGCAAAGCGGTCTTGCAACTCAGCACAGGCTTTCCAAAGCACATTTCTAGCGAGCCGGTCAACAGGCCATCATACGAAAAAAGGCCGGCAGCGCGCGCAGCTGGCCTTTCAACGATCTGGTTATTTCAACGCCAGCTCTTCACAGACCGTGTTGAAGTAAGTGGCGCATTCGCCGATGTCCTCGGCTGAATTGTCCCAATTGTATTCATACTCCACGCAGATCGCGCCACGGAATTTTTGGCGCTTCAGCTCCACCAGCATGCCCTTCACATTGCTGATGCCGGTGCCCCAGATCACGTCATGGGCCTTGGGGCCCTTTTCATTGAGATCCTTAAAGTGCAGCGTGATCACGCGGCCTTCGAGCTTCTTCAAGCATTCGATAGGATCAAGGCCGGAGCGCACCCAGTGGCCCACATCAGCACAGGCACCGAGCAGAGGGCTGCGATCCTTCACGGCAGTGAGAATGGTGTCTGGGTTCCAATAGAAATTCTTCGGGCCAGGATGATTGTGAATGGCCACCTTGATGTTGTATTCCTTGGCCAGTTTTTCCACCACGTCCATCACCGGGCCTAGCTCCTCCATCTTGTCATGAACCTCCGGCTCCGCGACCAGCACACTGATGCCGAGACGCTTGGCTCCTTCGAAGATCTTGCGGCTTGCCGCTTCATCAAGACCGGGCTTCACCACGCCCATGTTCACAAAAGTGGGGTCCACCTTCTTCTCGATCATGTGATCCTTGATCGCCTTGGCATCTTCGGCAGACATGTCTACCGTCGATGACTTCTTGATCTTACCGTCTTCTAGCAGGTTCACGCTGCCGGAAATGCTCATGTTTTTCACGCCCATGTCCGCCGTTTTGTCGATGGCCTGGAAGATCGAAAACTTCTGGAAGGTGTAAGAGTGAATGGCCAGCTTCCAGCCCAGCTTTTCAGCCGGAGTGGGCTCCTGCGCGGCAGCCCACGAGGTAAGCACGAACGAGACAATCAAGCAGAGGGATGTTTTCATGATGGACTGGCAGCCTAGAGCGTAGGCTGCGGATTGTCCATCTTGGAAGGCATCGCTAACGATGGCCGCGCAAAGTGAAAAGGATGGAGGACGAGAGCAGCGGCGAGCGGATTTGCCGCACCATACCCATAAAGCTAAGCCCCGCCTTTTCAATGCCTCGCTGTGAGGCGACGTTGGTTTGATGGGTGGTCATCATCACACGTGTAACGCCCATCTCGCGTGCTTGCTGGCAGAGAAGGCGGATGGCGTGGGAATAGATGCCTTTGCCCCGGTGGGCATCGCTGGTGAAGCAATGCGTAATCTCCACCTCCCCGTGCCCCACTAGGACCGCGCGCTCGGCGCACAGCCGGTCGTGCTCAGCCGTCACCATCCAGGAAACATGCACCAGTTCCTCACCGGCTAGCAGGCCCCAGGCATCATTGAAGGGAAACTCCGCCAGCCGCTCAGCCTGCCGGTGAAATTCGGGATACTTGCTGCAAAGTTCGATTATGCGCTCGTTGCTGAGTCGCTCCAACACCAGTTCAGGCCGTGCTTCCGGCGCGGGCACCGTCTTCGCATCTGCTGCGTAAACGAGGTACTTGTCGATGAAAAAGAACCCCCGCACGAGACTCATCGGATCGGAGGTGAGCATCTTCAGCATCGTCCGCATCTTGCGCTTGAGCGGATGCACCATGCTGAAGCGGATGGTCTTGAACGGCTCCTCCATGGAACCGAAGCCGCTCTTGAAGCGCACCAAGCCGGTGTTGTCGAGCGTGGAGCCTCCCAGGCAGTACTTGGTCACGCCTTCCTTGCGCAACACGTCAGCCGCATTCCAGATGAGGAAGGGCGAGGCACCCAGGCTCATGCCTTCGGGTGAAGTGCCCGCACTCTGATAGTAAGCGGCACCCTTCGACCGCAAGAAAAACAGCGAAGAAAGGACCTTGCCCTCCTTGTCCTGGACCTGAAAAAACTCGCCCGCACCGGCTTGCAGCATGTTCCGGTAGTAGTGCTCCTGCACATGCCCGGGGATGTCTTCCCCGCGCGCAGAACGTCGGTCAATAGACGCCTCCATCATGGCTGCGTGCACTGGGATTGCCGATAGGGCCGTGGTGCGATGCAGCGTGAGCCCGTTTTTGAGCGCCTTAGCGATGCTGCGGCGGTGATTGGAACTCGAAGGCACCGGCGGAGGATCAGCGCCCAGGCGCAAATAAAACTCGGTGCCTGATTCCGCTGACGTCACCGGCCCCACCTCAGGAATAGGATCCGGTCGTTGAGTGACCGCGCAAACACTCAAATCCCACACGCCAAGGCGTCGGCAAGCTGCCAGCAGGCCGGGCCAGAACGGCGAATCCGAGGGCAAATCAGGCAGCAAACGAATGTCCAGGCTGCGGGAAAGATTACCCGCTTTGTAGGCCGCGAGGCAGCCCTGCACCAGCTTATCTCCATCCCACAGGCCTAGCAGACAAGGAACAAAATCCCGCAACGTCATGCCCTGCATAAAAGCGGGCGTGATGAACAAATTCTCCGGATCACGGGCGGCCAGTTCCCGCACGAGGTCCTCGTTGGGAAACTGGATCAGCTTGAAACGGAGCTTTGCGGAATTAGGCATGATCTGGGAGAGCCAGCTCCAGGGTGTTCGCGTCCACCATGAACTTGCATGCCCAGTTCAGGTACAAAAAAGGATTGTAAGTTCCCGCAGCCGGGAATGATCCCTTCACACCGCCACGAGTCTCAATGGGGTCGCTCATGTTGATTGTACGGCGCACGTAACGATTCGCCCTTAGAGCGGCATCTCTGAATGCTGGATCCTTGGTTTCCTCGTATAGCAACAGCCAGCAGATGGCACATTGCGCCGTGCCGGTAAGGCAGGACCACTTAGAGGCTGGCAGCCACTCGCAATCGTAAGTGCCAGCCAGATAGCCGTCGTGTCTCATTGCCTTTGCAAGTGCCCGGCCGGTGCGCAGGGCGGAATCGAGCATGGCGGGATCGCGGGAGAAGCGATAGCCCTCGATTACGCCACGCAACGCATAGGCAAGCGTGTGGGTGAGCGGGCGGTCCGCATCATCCAGGCAGCAGACGGGGAACCAGCCATTGGAAAGCTGCTGGTTCATCGCCCAGCGGATGTTAGCCAGTCCAGCCTCGCCCCAGGGCTTGTCCGGTTGCAGGCGCGCGGCTTCCAGCAGACCCCAGGCCACGTGCGTTTCGAAGGTGCGTGGAGCAGTGCGTTGGGTACTGAGGTAGGGATTCTCCACCTGCCAGGAGCCGTCGGGTGAAAGCGTTTCGGTAAGCCATTCCGCCGTTTTGCCCATGGCTGTGAGATATGGCTCACCGAAGGTCTTGGCCGCAGCGGCCAATCCGAGCAGGATCTGCCCGGTATCAAACGTCACCGGCACCACTGGTGTGACCCCAATGGTGCTGCCTTGAAAAGCACCATTGGGAAACTGAATGGAAAGCAGCCAGTCCAGCGCCCGACGCGCGCGGGCGGTCAAGGCCGGGTCATTCCGCAGCGCCCCATGCTCCAGCCAGGTGGGGATGGTGTACCCGGTGGTCTCGGGATAAGACGTGGCCCAGCCTTTGATCAAGCTGTAGTGCCGGGCTACGCCACCATCGTTGGAGGCGGAGTGATCCTGCGCCGTGCCCAGCCACGCAAGACCGGCATCGATTGCCGTCTGCGGACCAGGATCGTCTCGCAAGCCACCAATCGTATCGTGCAACTGCTCTCGCCATGCGGCGGAAGTCCAGCGGGAAAGGGCAATGCCCTGGAAGGCAAGATTC
>JAQGPI010000580.1 GCA_028293175.1 Verrucomicrobiaceae bacterium
AAAGGCTTGTCCTTGTTCAGCGCATTCACCACATAGTCGCGGTACTTGTAAGCGTACTTGCGCTCCAGATCCTTGTCCGTGTAGCCATCGCTGTCGGCATAGCCCGCGACATCCAGCCAGTGGCGGCCCCAGCGCTCGCCATAAGCGGGGGAATCCAGCAGGCGGTCGAGCAGCTTCTTCATCGCCAGCTCGGGATTCTTGATGCTGTCGGCAACGTAATCCGCCACCTCTTCGGGCGAGGGCGGCAGGCCAGTGAGATCAAAGGTGGCGCGGCGAATGTAAGTAGCCGCATCCGCCTCGCGGGATTGCGCGAGCTTGTTAGGCGCAAGTTTGGCCAGCACGAACTGGTCAATCGGGTTGCGCACGACGGCTTTCGCATCCGTTACGGCAGGTGGTGCCAGGTGCTTGATCGGCTGGAAGGCCCACCACGCGCGCTCTTCATCGGTAAAGGCATGCTCAGGCCCCAGCTTCTCCGGCTCAGGCCGCGCGGTCTTCGCCCCCTGGTCAATCCATTGGGTGATGGTAGCGATCTGCATGTCCGAAAGCTTGGCCTTGCCCTTGGGCATGTCGCCCTTCGAAATCATCTGCACCAGCAAGCTCTCCGAAGATTTGCCGGGCACCACATCGTGACCTTCCTTGCCGCCCTGGATCAAGAACCGCGCCAGCCGCGTGTCCAGCTTGCCCTTCATCACATTGTCCTCGCCATGGCACTGGAAGCAATGGGTCTTCAGGATCGGCCGGATGTCCTTCTCAAAGGTCAGTGCAGGAGCGGCAAATGCTCCACTGGCCGCGACCAGAAAACCCAGTACAACACCGGGCCGAGCAAGCCGGAAAGAGGGATGGAGGGGGAATTTGGTCATGGGGCAGTAAGCAAGAATACGGCCAGCACAGGGCCGCTCTTTCAGGGGTCAACCGCACGGACGTCTGGCGCTACAGATGACGCTCGATGAATTCTGCTGGCGTGATCGGCTGCGGTTTGTAACCCGAGCCAATTAAGGCATCAAAGTGGCGGTCTGAGGTGACAATCCAGTCCACCTCGGCAGCGATGGCGCAGTCGGCAAACTTGTCATCATCGTGATCACTGACGATCTGACGAAAACGGAAGGTGGGCGAAACGCGCACCACGTTTTGTCTCAGCGCGCCGACTCTGTCCATCAACGTCAGGAAATGTTGCCAACGCTGATCGCCAATGCGAGGCCTCGCAATCTCCTCGTACTCGAATAAAATTTCAGAGGTCAGCGCCCAAGCAAACTTTCCAAGCATCCATGCTTCAAGAATTTGATGGCTCTCGTTGGTCGTGCAAAGCGCTGGGAGCAGCACGTTGGTATCAATGACCACGATCATTGATATGGATGCTTGCGGCGATGTTCTAGAATAGCTTCCTGAATCGATTCCGCACTCATCTTGCCCGCTGCCTCCGCCGCATCCGCCGCTTCACCAAGGGAATCCATCAGATGCCGGATTTCCATTTCCTGTAAAAACCGGTGAGCAACCGCCAAATGTTCGTCCGGCAGCCGATCAATATCTGCAAGCAGCAGAGAGCGCAGCTCCTTCGGATCAACGGGCATGGCATTGAGGATACTCATACGCCATTGTGCCATAAGGCCCTGTAGCATGCAAGAAGGGACGGCGGCCCTCCTGTAGTCGGTCTCTGTGAGGCTGAACCTGGTGCGCCTGATCGCAGACAAAAAACCACGTTGGAGCACCCTTGGAATGGCCCGTTGTGTCCTGAGCAGTCCCAAGCCCTTGGGGTCACAGACCCCGACTACAGCCCCTACCCCCGCACCGCCGAGCAGCACAGTTCCAGCACGCGGCGCAGGCCGTCGTCGCCTTGCAGGCTGCCTTCATTGAAGGGCGTGCGCGGCGTGGGCTGCCAGTTGTCGCGCGTGTGATCATTAACAGGTGGCTGGGCGATACCGGTGAGCGTGGGCTCGTACTGGCCGTCCTTGCCGCCCATCTTGTAGATCACCAGATCCAGCGAGGGCACGATGTAGATGCAGAAGCCGCCAGCGCCAGACTTCCAGAAAGCATCGCGTGGTGCGCCGAGCACATGGGCATCCGAGTTCTGCTCGAATTGCAGTGTCCAAGGGCAGTGCGGATTGTACGGCGAGGCCTTGTTGCAAAGCGCCAGGTACTCCGGCGGCACGAGCTGCTTGTCGCCCCAGCGGCCGCCATGCGCCAGACAGTAACCAAAACGCACGGCATCAGTCGAATGCAGCGCCGTGCTGCCCGCGCCATTGGCGTGCGGCATCTTGAAGTCGCCACGCTGGAGGCAGTAGCCCCATGCGCCCCAGCCCATCGGCTTGCCCAGGCGCTCATTGATGTAGTCCTGCAATTCCATGCCAGTGACGTGGCGCAGCACCAAAGAAGCGATGTGCGGCGACGGCGAGGAATACGAATAGCCCGCGCCCGGATCGGTCCAAAGCGGCACCTTCAGAGAAGACATGTCGATGTCGTGAATGTCCTGCCCCTTCACCGGCTTCATCGAGCCCGGCTTGCCCATCACCATGTGGCTGGGTGTCTGCCCCTCGCCCCAATAGCCAGCGGTCATGCACAGCAGATGCCCCAGCTTGATTTCCGCGCGGCGCGGGTCATCCAAAGGCAGCGCCTCCGGCAAGTACTTGTCGGTGAACACCTTCGTTTCCAGGCCCTCAGGGATCTTGTCTTTGAACTCCTTCAGCATGATGCCGCAGGCGATGCTGGTGAAAGCCTTGCCCGTGGAAGCCATGTCCGGGTTCACATTGCGCTGCGCCTTGCCCGCATACTTTTCCTGCACCAGCCAGCCCTTGTGAATCACCACTAGCCCCGCATTCGCCGTCGCGCGCTCCGTCACCGTCCAGGCGCGGTCCAGCATCTCCTTGTCAATGCCCGCCTTCTCGCGTGCCGACTTCGCATCCAAGGCCGAGCGCCAGCCGCCCTTGCTGTCCGGCGGCGGGAAGTATTCATCCGCAGCGGAAACGATGGACAAGGAAAACGCGACGAGTGCCGGCGCGAGTAGGAGGGAAGAGGAGAAGGCCATGGTTAGGAAGCGAAGACTACGCGGATGGCGCGGGGTTTAAATCAAAAAGGCAGGGCTCTGGAAGCAGTCTCAGAAGAAAGTGGTTTCGGCTTCAGCCGAATCAGGAGCGGGCATGAAACTTACAATGATGCTGAAGCCTATCGATGCGGCCACGGTTAATATTCGCCCAAGCATGCTGCTTTATCATCTCATCATCCTTCAGCGCAAAATATTGGACAAGGGATTGAGCATTCGCCTTTGCCCACGAAGCGTACATCGTCTGCCATGAACGAATCCGTGGATGCTGACGAGATCATCCCGCCTTCCCGCAAGAAAGGCGTGCCGCTGACTGCGCCCGGCTCCAATCCTCGCGAAAAGCACGCGGCCGCCCGCATCATTGCACGCTGGCTGGATGAGCTGTTCACCATCCCTGGCACGAAGTTCCGCATTGGTCTCGATCCCATCATCGCGCTGATCCCGGGCGTGGGCGATATCATCTCCTCCAGCGTCAGCTTCGTGGTGATCCTGGAGGCCGTGCGCACCGGCGTTTCCATCTCGGTGATCCTGCGCATGGCGTTCAATATGATCGTCAACGCCCTGCTCGACATGATCCCCGGCGCGGGCCCTGCGGCTTCGATTTTTTTTAGGTCCAACTCACGCAACCTGGAGCTGCTGCATCGCTGGCAGGCCGGGCAGCACAAGCAAGTGCGGCGCGGGAGCCGCCTGCTTCTCAGCCTGATCGTCGGCGTGTGTTTCCTGATGCTGCTGGCGCTGATGGCCGTGTGGGCGTTTTATGTGTGGTCGCTATTTGGAATGGCGAAGAACGCATGAGGGAGAAGGCTAAGCTGAACTAAACGTCCCAGCAGCTCGGGCGCAGCCCTGTCGAAAACCATGGTAGGGAAGAGCTGCGTCTCGTCCCAAACTAAAGAGGGCGGAGGTGGTGGCGCGAACAAGCTCATCCATGCCCTCGCCTCTGCCCACGGATATTTGGGACGAGACGCAGCTCTTCCCTACCATTGTTTTTTGATGGGGCTGCGCCCGCTTGGATATGGGCTTCATTCCACGACCAGCACTCCATTCATCACCATCCAATGCCCCGGGAAGGTGCAAAGATACGGGTACTTCCCCGACTCCTTGGGCGCATCAATGTGGATGGTGAAGCTCGAGCCGGGATTGGCTATGTCCGTGTAGGCCAGCACATCGCTCGTGTCGGGCACGTAGTGGCGGGCGAGGCCGTTGGGATCAGCAATCAACTTGTTAGCCAGTTCGCCAACGCTGTTGAGCTTGCCGGGACGGATAAGCGCCCAGTTGTGCGGCACCACATCGGGATTGCTGAAGGTGACTGACAGCCGCTCACCGGCCTTGGCGTGCAGTTCGCGCTGCACGTATTGAAGGCCCTGCGCGGCCTGGATGGTGAGCGCGCGGCCGTGAGCGCCCTGGGTCCAGGGGTTCGCCTTTTTGGCTTCCATCACGTGTGCATCCTCCGCAACGATGAACTCCTTCTTGGAAGGCATGTACCCAGGGAAGCCGGTGAAGGCAGGTGCCAGCTTGTGCGCGGTGATGAACACATCGCTAAACTTGTTGCCGGTGGTGCTCGCATGCACATGGATCTGATTGGCGGGAGTGATCAGGGGAATTTCCATGAACAACGATTTGCCGTCCGGCAGCACATGGGCCGACTTCACCGCCAGTGTGTCGTGGCCTTCCACATCAGGGTGTCTCACAGAGTACTCCTTGGAGCCGTACGCGCCGCTATAGTTGTAGTTCCAGCACTGCGCGAAGTGGCTTTTCGCCTCGACTGCCACGCTCCCCAGCGCATCGCTGAAGCGCAGCAGCACGCCGTTCTCATGCGCTTCAAAGGCCACTGGCAGATGCGCCTCGTCGCCGGTGTAGCGCACGCGCTGGAAGCAGCCATCATCACGGCCCCAGCAGCCCCAGCCGTACATGCCGGTGACATAGAGTTGACCGTCCTTCGCATTGATGCGGCCCTCCTGCGCGCCGGAAAGGAAGTCGCCCGGCAGCCAAACTACCGCGCCTTGGGTCACCCCTTCCACATTCTGCCGCAGCACGAGGAAATGGTTGGCCGAACCGGGTGAAAAATGAATCAACTGCCCGCCCAGCGGACCCCAGCGATCCGAGTCCGCGAAGCACTGGCCGCCGGAGGAATTGTCCATGCCGCGCGGAATATAAGCGAGCGGTGGCTCGATGGCCTTGCCGGGCTTCGGGCCGCCATGACCGTAGTAGCCACCGGGCCTGTTGATTTGCAGGATCATCGAAGTGGGCGTCCAATCGCCCTCCTGCACGCTGGTGGTCACCGTGCCATCCTTTGCGAGGCCCAGTCCATTGGGGTTGCGAAAGCCGGTGCCCACCACCTCCGGCGGGCTGCCCGGCTTCACGCGGCACACGCCTTCATTGCCGCTGGCATAGTAGAAATAGGTGCCATCGAACTCGCAGCCAGTAATGAAATCATGGCTGCTGGGCGAAGTCGTCTGCGCATTGGTCACGCACTCATAAAAGTCCGCTTCATCATCGCCATTCAGGTCATGCAGGCGGGTGATCTGATCGCGACCCTGCACGCAGATTTTGCCTTCTACAATGCGCAGGCCCAGCGGCTGGTGCAGCCCGCTGGCGAAGCGTTTCCAGCGCAGCTTGTCCAGCTTGTCATCGATGCAGCGCACCAGCCACACATCGCCAGTCATCGTGCAGACCGCCGCGTCGCCATTGGCAAAGAAATCATGACCGCTAACGAACCACGGCAGCCTTGATGGCGTCTCCTTGGGCAGCGTGATCGTGTCCACTGCATAGGGCTTGCCAGTGCCCAGCGTGCCCTTGGTTTCCAACCACTGCGGCCACTGCGCAGGCCCGCCTTTGACCAGTTCACGCAGCGGGCTCTTCTCAGCCAGATCCGTCTCGCGAGTGAAGTCCTGGCGATCCGCCCATGCCGCATCCAGCAGCTCCTTGCCATCGCGCTGATAACTGAAGATCACGCGCGAACCATGACGGTACAAACCGTGATACACTGTAGGCTGATCGCCCGCAGGCTGGTTTGCAAGTTCCTTCACCGGCAGCTTCAGGAGCAGGCCGCCCATGAAGCCGTG
>JAQGPI010000591.1 GCA_028293175.1 Verrucomicrobiaceae bacterium
TGCCGCTGTCCACTTTGACGCCCGAGACAGCCGTAAGCACTGCCTGATCGGCCACGGTGAAAGTGCCGCCAGAGACGTACACCCCTCCCGACACGGTGCCCGAGCCAAGAAAGCTGCCGTTGGTTGCCGACAATACGCCGTCGATGATTGCGCCAGGGTCCAGGTTGATGCTGCCGTTAGATAACAATACAGGAGCTTGGATAAAACCGCCTCCCGCCAGAGTGCCGCCTGCCACAGCGACCACACCAGGGGACTTGATAGAGCCCTGTACCGTCAGGGTCCCTCCGGTGATTGAGGTGGCTCCGGTGTAGGTATTGTTGCCCGCCAGGATCACATTTCCAGAGCTTACGGCCACCTGTCCGAGACCTGAAAGGCTCGCCTTGATCGTGCCGCCCTGGAGGTCGAAAACGCCGGAGCTGTAGAGCGTGCCAGTGCCCAGAATGGTGCCGCCGTTCTTCAGTTGGAGAGTTCCCACCTCCGTGTTCCATAAGTCCATGTCCAGGGTTCCCCCATCCACGATCAGGGGCTTGTCATTGGCCGTCTGATCGTTCGTCATGAGGGTCGCTGTGGAGGAGCCAAGCACCGTGAGGCCGCCTGCAAGCGCCGGACCAAAGTTAGCTCCCAGCCCCAGATTGGCACCGGAGGAAACCACGGTCACACCCGTGTAAGTGTTCTGTCCGGTCAGCGCCACTACGCCAAATTTCACATTGGCACCCACGGTACCCCCCAGAATGGCGGCCACGTTGCCGCTTTGAAGGTCATAGGTGGAGGCGCTGGTGATGGTGCCTCCGCCCTGCACCACGCTGCCCTGCTTGAGCGTGAACGCAGCCACGGTCGTGCTGGTCCCGGCAATGTCCAGAGTGCCGCCCGCGAGGGTGATCGACTTGTTGCCGGGCATCTGCTGGTTCCCCGCAAACACCACCTTGCCGCCAAGGGCGACCAGGTTTCCGGCGATTGCGGGAACGCCGATGGCGCCCAGGGTGAGTGTGCCAGCAGAAACCGTCGTCGTACCCGAGTAGGTATTGGCACCCGTGAGGGTGGCCTCGCCAGACCCTGTCTTGTCGAGGCCCACGGTGCCGCCAAGCTTAGCTGTGACAGTGCCGGCCTTGATGTCATAGTTCGTGGTGCTGGTGAGGATGCCACCGCTTCCCAGTAGACTGCCTCCCGTCATGACCAGCCCCGCCACCGTATTGCTGTTGACGTCCAAGTTAAGCGAGCCAGAGCTAAGGGTGATGGTTTTTGCGGGATTGATCTGACTGCTTCGCTGAAGGGTTACGCTGCCGCCGTTCACGACCAGATTGCCCTGAACCGAACGAGCTCCACTGGTGTTTAGAAGCAAGCTGCCCGCGCTCACCGTGGTATCGCCCGTGTAAGTATTCGCGCCGATCAATGTCGCCGCCCCCGCGCCTGTTTTGTTAAGCCCCACCGTTCCGCCCAGCTTGCCGGAAATCGTGCCAGCCTGAATGTCATAGGCCGTGGTGCTGGTAAGCGTTCCCGTGGTGCTTGCGTAGGTGCCGCCGGTCATCTTGAACCCCGCCACTGTGTTGCTGTTGGCACCCAGTGTCAGCGTGCCCGAAGAGATGGTGACGGTCTTGGCTGAGTTGATCTGGTTGCTCTGTTGCAGGGAGAGGGTGCCGCCGCTCACGGCCACATTGCCAGCCACCGCCGTGCCGCCGGTGGTATTCAAGTTCAGGGTTCCGGCGCTTGCAGTCGTGGGGCCGGAGTAAGTATTCGCCCCGGTCAGTGTCACGGTGCTGCCAGTGGTTTTGGTGAGACCCACTGAGCCGCCCAGGATGGCGGAAACCGTGCCATTTTGCACATCATAGGTGGTGGTGCTGGTGAGCACTCCCGTGGTGCCTGTAATGCTGCCGTTGTTGGTGAGCTGAACTCCTGCCACGGTATTGCTATTGGCCCCGAGACTGAGCGTGCCGGTGTTGATGCCAATGGTCTTGTTAGATGCCAATTGGTTGCTTTGAAGGAGCGCAACAGTGCCGCCGTTGAGCGCGACATTACCTGACAAGGCGGGCGCGCCGGTGCTGTTCAGGTTCAGTGTTCCCGCAGTTACTGTGGTGGTGCCGGTGAAGGTGTTGGCGCGAGTGAGGGTCACCGTGCTCGCAGTGGTTTTGTTCATGCCCACACTGCCACCCAGGATGGCGGAGACGCTGCCGCTTTGCATGTCATAGGCGGCGGTGCTGGTGAGCACACCGGCGGTGCCTGTGATGCTGCCGCTATTGGTCAACTGCACGCCTGCCACGGTTTCACTGTTGGTACCGATGGCAAAGGTGCCGCCCGTCACCGCAAGGGTTTTGCTGTCCGCAATCTGATTGCTCCGGTCGAGCCGCAGGGTGCCGCCGGTCACCACCGCATTCCCGGCGAGGGCATTCCCTTGCAAGGAATTCAGCGCCAGTACACCGGCGGATACCGTTGTGGTGCCGGTGTAGGTGTTTGCCATGCTGAGGGTGGCGGTCCCGGCTCCGGTTTTGTTCAGGCCCACGCTGCCGCCCATGATGGCACCGATGCTGCCGCCCTGAATATCATAGGTGCTGGCGCTGGTAATCACGCCGGAGGTGCCGGAAACCGTGCCGCCCGTGACTTTCAATCCCGCCACGGTTTCGTTGTTGGCGTTGATATTGAGAGTGCCGGCGGAGACGGTGATGCTGCGTGTGTCAGCGATCTGGTTGGCCTGCACCAGATTCACCGTGCCACCGTTTACCACCAGATCACCCGCCAGGGAATTGCCGCCTGTGCGATTCAGCGAGAGAGTACCGGAAGTGACCGTGGTGGCGCCGGTGTAAGTATTCGCTCCCTGAAAGGTGACGCTGCCCGGTCCCGTCACATTCACGCCGAAAGCACTGCCTCCATCGCTGATGGCACCGCTGATGATCAGCGCGGGCGAGGTGGCAGCGCCCGTTAGATTGAGGTTCAAGGTCCCCTTCATTACCACGCCCGCGCCGATGGCGTTGCTTTGTCCGGTGCCCGGTCCGGTATTCCATTGGATAGTGGAATTGGCGGCCATGGTGAGGCTTCCGCCCGCTCCTGAATTGATGACGACACCGGCGGTTGCGGCCCCTGCGGCATTGACGTTCAGGTTAGTCAAAGTGGGGCTGAAGACAGCGCCCGCGCCGTTGTCCAGAGTGATCGTGTTGGCCGTGCCCGTGCTGGCCCCAAAACTGGCCACGTCACCGGCGAGCGAAGTCCCCGGTACCACGCCGGTATTCCATTTTCCGGTCTGGTTCCACGCACCTGATCCGCTGTTCCACGTAGCGATGGCGGCCTGGGTTTGACCTATGCTCATCATCGTGCTGACGAGAAGCAGGGACAGGAAGAGGGTGTGGTGAGAGGACATTATGAGAGAATTTCGGGGCTTTGCGCGCTGGCGAGAAAGGAGTCGCGCGCGTCCTTTAGGAGTGCATCAACGGCCCCGTGAGGGAGGCAGGCAGGCATGGGAAACGCACGGGCCGATACAAATGTCTGTTAGAACATCGGGAGGCGTGGGGCCATTTTCTAAAGAATAGCGGACTCTACGAAAAAACTGCTGCCCACGTAAAGACATTATGCATGGACTGGAATGGGAGCGCCGGTGCTCCCTTCACGCCCAGAGGAACAGCCCGTTCTCCTCAGAAGACCCATTCTTTCGCAACCGCTCCTAATCAAACCCTGTCGCCGTGCAGCATTGGGAACAAATCACCGAGGGGTTGCACGGGCCTGGAGGCATCCATGGCACGCAGCTTGGGCAGATTGTAATAGGGGATCTGCGGCCACTTGTGGTGCTCGTAGTGGCAGAAGGTGTTGTGGGGGAAGAACAGGAAGCGGCCAATGGGGCCGGTGATGAAACGGTGTGAGGTTTCCTTCCCGCGATGCTCGATGCCTACATGCTCCGTCCAGGTGCGGACACGAAACACAGCCCAGAACCCGGAGATCAGGGACCACGAATAAAGCCAGAAAATCCAGGTGGAATGGTAGAAGAAGGTGATGAGGAAGAACGCCAGCCAGAGGGCCACGGGGCCGCCGATGCGCCAGGGCTGCTTGTTGGGATAAATGGCGGCGGAGAACTTGAGCAGGCCGGGGAGCCCGAGGCCGAGCATGTCGTGGATGAAGTAGAGGCAGACCATCTTCCAGGTCACCGGCTTGTCATAAGGCGAGGCGGCGCGGTAGGAGCCGAGTTCGGGGTCGTTATGGCTGCCCAGGTGGCGATGATGGTCGAAGTGCCAGGGCCGGTAGCCTTCATCAATGACGATGAGCAAGGGCCATGCGACGATCACTTCGCCGAACAGTTCATTCAGGCGGCGGCTCTTGAAGGCGAGCCGGTGGGTCGCATCGTGTGCGAGCAGGCCGAGGGCGTGAATGCGCGCGCCGATGATCAGGGAAGCAAGCGGCACCAGCCACCAGCTCCAGAAGTAGGCCATGAACACGAAAACGCCGATGATGACCGCCCAGTCCAGCAGCATATCCCCAACCCAGACTTGTGGGCGGATGCGGTACAATTCGCGCGGCGCCGATGACACAGGTGCTGAGTCAAGACTGACCGACGATGCGTTGGTATCCACGGGAGGTTCCACAATTAAGCCTCATCCAATCGGTTTTTGAAAGGAGCCTCAAGAGGCAAAAGGTTTATTTTCCGGCAGTAGCACCCGTCTGGACCGCCATCGTTTCCTGCTTGGGCGATTGAGGCGGAGGCCGTTTCACCGATATTACTTCGTGGCGATCACATTCCTGAATAAAAGCTCGAAATCCGACTCGATCCGACTGGATCAAACCGAAAAAAGCGGAGGGCAGATCACGGATGACGATTTCCACACCCTTATTTGAACATTGTGACACCTGCTCTTGCCAAAGAGGACTTTGACCTACTAGTTTTGCAATATGAGGAATGAGGACATTCAACGGCGGTGGGATTCCTTGACGGATCGGCTGGCGTTTCGAGTGAACCTCGGCTGGTGGCTGGCGCAATGGCTGCCGATGGTGATGGCGGCGAGTCTGGCAGGGGCAGTGCTGTTGCTGGTGGTGCGAAGTTTGGGGCTGCCGCATTTGGACTGGTCGTGGATGGCGATTGGCGTGGCTTTGGTGATCGCCATGGGGGTTGCGCGGGTGCTGGCGGGAAGGCGTTTCGAGACACGGCAGGCGAGCCGGGTGCGGCTGGAGGATGCGCTGGGCTTGCATGCGCGGTTGACGGCGGCGACGCAGGGCATTGGCCCCTGGCCGTCACTTCCATCGGAGCCTGTCGTGCTTCCGGTGAACTGGCGCTGGCGCAGGCCCTTGGGCACGCTGGCTTTTGCGGCCGCTGTGCTAGCCCTTGGCGGATGGATGCCGGTGCCGGGGCGCGCCCGCACGAAGGCGCACATCATCGAGAAGCCGACGGCGGTGAAGCAGGTGGAGGCCTGGGTGGATCAACTGCGCAAGGACGAGGCGGTGAAGCCGGAGGTGCTGAACGAAGTAGAGAAGAAGATCGAGGAGCTGCTCAAGCGCCCGAGCGATGAGTGGTACGAGCACGCGAGCCTGGAAGCGGCGGAGAATCTGCGTGACCAGACGGGCAAGGAATTGCAGGAGCTGGGCAGCAATATGGAGCAAGCGCAGGGCACGCTTGGCACCCTGGCGCAGATGGGCAACCAGCTTTCGGAGCAGGCGAAGCGAGGCCTCACGAGCCAGCTCGGGCAGAACCTGCAAGGCCTGCGCAGCGGCGCGATGCAGGCGGGCGACGACCTCATGAAGCAGTTGCAGGGCCTCGATCCGAAAGCCATGAGCGGCATGAGCAAGGAGCAGATGGACAAGCTGCAGCAGCGCCTGAAGCAGAATGCTGAAGCCCTGCGCGAGGCCTTGGCGAATGCGCCGCAGTACTCCTTCAAAGAGTACCCCTGCAAGAAGCCCGGCAGGGGCGAAGGCGAGGGAGATGATGGCGACGGCCCTGGCAAGAATGGGGTGAGCCGTGGGCGAGGGGATGCGGACCTGTCGTTGAAGAAGAACGAGACCAACCTCAACTCCACGCGCACCGAGGGCATGAACCCGAATCTTGATCCCGAGCGCGTTGCACCCGGCGACTTGTTAGGCACTAGCGACGGTCGCCATGCGGTGGACAAGAACGCTGTGCTCGGCAACGCCGGCGGCAAGATCGATAGCGCAGGCGAAGGCGGCAGCGCCGTCTGGAAAGAGAGCCTCGTGCCCGCCGAACGCGAGGTGCTGCGCCGCTACTTCAAGTGAACTTCTGAATTTCAACAACCCTCCCTCATGCCTCTCACCGAATCGGATCTCCAGTCTGCCTCCACCTCCCTCAACAAGCTCCGCACCGCCTTGCGCTCGGTCCTGTTCGGGCAGGAAACGCTGATCGATCTCGTCATCACCGGCCTGCTGGCGCGCGGCCATCTCCTGCTGGAAGGCCTGCCTGGCCTGGGCAAGACGGAACTAGTCAAAGGCCTGTCGAAAGCGCTCGGCCTGGAAGCCAAGCGCGTGCAGTTCACCCCGGATTTGCTGCCGGGCGATATCACCGGCAACCCGATGTTGCAGGAGACTGAGCACGGCCGCCGCTTTGTCTTCCAACCCGGGCCGGTGTTTGCCAATCTAGTGCTCGCGGATGAGATCAACCGCGCCTCGCCGAAAACGCAGTCCGCGCTGCTGGAAGCCATGCAGGAGCGCCGCGTCACGGTGATGGGCGAGTCCCACATGCTGCCGGAGCCTTTCTTCGTCATCGCCACGCAGAACCCGATTGAACTGGAGGGCACCTACCCGTTGCCGGAGGCGCAGCTCGACCGCTTCCTGTTCAAGCTGGATGTGCGTTCCACCGATGCTGCCACGCTGGAGCAGATCGTTCTGCATCGCGAGATCGGCGTGGAGCCACATGTGGAGCAGGTGATGGACCACGCTGGCATGACCAAGCTGTTGCAGGCTTCGCGTGAGGTGTTTATGCCGCAGCCAGTGGCCAACTTCATCGCACGGCTCGTGCAGGCGACGCATCCTGGCGAACCCCATGCCAGCGGCGTGAAGTTCGGTGCCAGCCCTCGCGCGGCCCTCGCACTTGCCGCAGGTGCCAAGGCAAGGGCGCTCCTCGATGGGCGGCCCAATGCCAGCTATGAGGACGTGCGAGCCATTGCTCAAGCGGTTCTGCGACATCGCCTCATCCTTGATTACGGCGCGAAGATTGAGGGCATGACGCCCGACCTCGTGGTGGCCCGCCTGCTCGAACACATCCCCGCTCAAGACAAGCCGCTGCCGGGCACGCTGTCTGCCGCGAAGGTCTAATTTCCTCCCTGCCTTTTTGACATGAGATATCGATTCCTGGTCCGTCCACGGATGGTGTTGGCGGCTGTTCTCGCAGCCGGTGGTCTGCTTCCTGGTCTCGCCGTGGCGGGGGGCAAATCCCACACGGTGGCCTCGGATGCTTCGGTGGAAATCACCGTTACCCCGTGGATCGACAACATGCCCAAGCAAGGCATGACGCCCGTCGCCGTGAGGATCGTCAACCGGGCCCCTCAGGAGCGCGCCTGGGAGTTCGTCGCCAAGCAGACGGATTACCGGGCAGGCGAGATGAGCGGCCATTTCGCCATGCGGGTGCCCGCCGGAGGCACCGCCAGCGGCACCTTTCTGATCAACGTGTTGCCCGACAGTGAAAGCAGCGGTCGGGGCTACAAGAACGTCAACATCAGCGTGGTCGGCCCATCGGTTCCCTTCGGCATGGGCGTGTACCTTACCACCTCCTCATCGGGAAGTTCAGGGTCAAGCTCATCGGCCAAATGGTCGCCGTTTATTGGCGTGAGCGAGCAGTTCGACCAGGCGCATCGCAAGGCTTTCAAAGGTGTCGTCGAGGATCAGATGCATCTGCAATGGCAGGGCGATACGGTCTCAATGGCCCAGGCCCCGCTGGACTGGCGGGGCTACACGAGCCTTGCCCAGCTTTGGCTGATGGACAGCGAGTGGAACGGCCTCTCAGAGGCGCAGAGGCAGACCATGCTTACCTGGGTGGGCGCAGGAGGCAATGTGTGCATGGTGGTGCCATCTCCCGAAACGCTGCCCACGCTGCCGCAAGGCCTGGAGTGGAAGGACGGCCTCCGCCATGGCGCGGGCTCTATCACCCTCGTGCCTTCCTTCAAGATCGGAGAATCCATCTCCAGTAACGTCAAAGCACTGTCCAACAAATCCGAGGTCACGAGCAAGCGCGACAAGGGTCAGGAAAGGCTGTTCGAGCTCGTCCCGCCGCTCACCTTGCGCGGCAAGCTCATCTTCTCCTTCATCCTGATCTTCGGTGTGATGGTGGGTCCGGTGAACCTGTTCTACTTCGCCCGTGGCAACAACCGCCCACGCTTGTTCTGGACCACGCCGCTGATCTCCTTCACAGGCGCTGCGGTGCTGGTGGCGGTGATGTTCCTGCAGGATGGCACAGGCGGCACCGGAGCACGCGTGCTGCTGGCCACCATGCTGCCGCAGCAGAAGCAGATGGTAGTGCTGCAGGAGCAGTATTCCAAGACGGGCGTGCTGCTGGGCCGCAGCTTTGACCTGCCGGAACACGAGTCCACCTGGCTCATGCCAATCCCGACCGTGCGCGTTGTTAAGGCACGTTATGGCGGCACCGAGGAGCGGCAGGAAAAGCGCAACTACGCCCAGGACGATATCCACGCCTCCGGCGGCTGGTTTGCCAGCCGCGCCCTCCAGTCGCAACTGCTGCAGAGCGTGCGGCTGAACCGTGGCGGCATCGACTTGAAAGAGGGCGCAAACCCCACGGTGATCTCCAGCCTCGCCAGCCCGTTGTCACACCTGTATGTGATGGACAGCAAGCAGCAGATGTGGGTGGCAGAAAAGGTGCCGGTCGGCCAGAGCATCCCGCTGAAGCAGGTGTCCCGCGATCAGTTTAACAACTGGCTGCAATCTTCGGCCCAAGTCAACATGGGCGACCTGATGCGCTCACGCATGGAGGCGGGCATTCCAGCCTCCGGCCCCTGGTTCTTTGCCCAGGCTGCGGAGCCGGCAAAGCTCGCCATTCCTACTTTGAACTCCATCCGCTGGGAGCACGACCGCGCCTACATCACCGGCCCGGTCACCATTGATTCAGCCGCCGCCAAGTGATGCGCATTCCATGAAAGCGAACAACCCTGTTTCGATCCCCGGCGCGGAGCGCCAAGTAGCCCAGTTGCACCGTCAACTGGCGGGCAATGCAATGTTGCATCGCCACTCCATCCGCCTCCCCATTCCCAGTTGCGGCGCAACTGGGCTACTCTTTTAGCAACGAGCCCTTAGCTCACCTATGCCTCCTCCTCTTCCAGAAACCCTCGTCAGGGTCAACGACGTGCACCGCTTGTTCCCCAACGTGTATGCGGTCAAGGGCATCAGCTTTGACATTCACCGCGGCCAAGTGGTCGGCTTCATCGGTGCCAACGGCGCAGGCAAGACCACCACCATGCGCATGATGGCCACGCTCGATGTGCCGTCCGAAGGGCAGATCATGATCGGCAATGAAGACGTGGTGCAGCGACCCGACCGCGTGCGCCGTCTCGTAGGCTGGATGCCGGACAACTACGGCACCTACACGCACATGACCGTCCTGGAGTACCTCGACTTCTTCGCCCGCGCCTATGGCTTGAAGGGCAAGGAGCGGGCGAACCGCGTGCAGGAGGTGATGGACTTTGCCGATCTCACGCCACTGGCTGACCGCATGATGAACGCGCTGAGCAAGGGCATGGGCCAGCGCTTGTGCTTTGGCCGCATGCTGCTGCCCGATCCGGAGTTTCTGATTCTCGACGAGCCCGCTGCTGGTCTGGACCCAAAGGCGCGCATGGAGTTCAAGAACCTGGTGCGCCTGCTTTCGCAGCGTGGCAAGACGCTGTTCATCAGCAGCCACATCCTCAGCGAACTGGGCGAGATGTGCGATACACTCCTCTTCATCGATGCGGGCAAGATTGTGTATCACGGCGGCGCGGAATCCTTGCGCCGTGGCGGCGCGGCGAATGGCGAGATGGTGGCCGAGCGCACCGTGGTGGACATCACGGTGGCGGGCGATCCGTCGGCACTAGTGGAGTGGGCCTCAATGAATCCGGGCTGGTCGGTGATCGAGCAGCGCCGCGACGGTGCCCGCTTGGCAATGGTGGGCGATGACGCGCAGGCGCTGGCCGGCGGCCTCAGGAAGATGGTGATGGACGGCCTCGCGGTGACCGATTTCCACCGTGAGGAAAGGCGGCTTGAAGACGCCTTTGTGGACATGATCAAGCAACAGGCGGCACGCTCAGCGCATTCATGACCCACGCGCAGCCATCAGCAGCAGCCATGACGACGAGCGCGGGGAGCATCCGCGACTTTGCCGACTGGCTGCCGCCGATGCTCGTGAAGGAGCTGCGCCAGGGGCTGCGCGCGAACGTCTTCGTATGGAGCTTCGTGGCGCTCCAGGCTGCGATGATCCTCCTGCTGGGGCTGCGCCTCACCGCCAGGGACGGCAGTGATGTCTTGTCTGATGAACTGGATCAGTATCAATGGATGGCAATCGGGGCGGCCCTGGTGGTGCTGCTGCCGCTGAGGGGGGTGACGGCCATCAGCGAGGAATCCCGGCAGCAGACGCTCGACCTCGTGCAGCTCACTCACATGAGCAGCCTGCGCCTTGTGTTTGGCAAGTGGCTGGCATTGGTGAGTCAGACGCTGCTGCTGGTGACCGCGCTGTTGCCGTATCAAGTGCTGTACTACTTTGTAGGAGGAGTTGATGTGGTCATGAACCTCCAGGTGCTGGGCTGGCTGGTGCTTGCCTCTTTGCTGCTGACCGCTCTTTGCCTTGCTGTTTCGCCTGCATCCATGCTGGTGCGCATGGTGGTGCTGGGCCCCATAGGCTTCTTCTGTTTCGGGCTTTACATGGAAATGAGCCGCCACTCTTACGGTAGCGGTCCGGGTGGCTTGATCTTTGGGTGCTTTGGCTGCGTGTACACGCTGTTTGTCCTGGTGGTGGCCGCGGCAAGGATCAGCCGCCCGGTGGAGAATGCGCCCGCCAAGATAAGAGTCGTCGCGCTGGCGACTCTGGTGACGGCGCTGGTGGGTGCCTGGAATTCCAATCTTACCTCTGCCCCTGCTTGGTTTGTCTTTGGCCTGCCTGTGATGATCTGGGCGGGGCTGGAGGCGATGACTGAACGCGCGAGCACGCTGCCTTCGGTTTATCTTCCGTGGGTGAGGCTCGGCTGGGCAGGGAGGTGTCTCGGCAGATTGCTCTATCCCGGATGGGGCACGGGATTGATCTTTGTGCTGCTGATGACGACGGCACTGGCGTGCGGTTGCTCGCTGATGCAGCAGCATCAGCATCTTCCTGTTGTCGTTGGGAGCCCGCCGCTTGCGATGTTTCACCTGGGCATGGCCATTCTGTTTCCCGGCGTGGTTCTTTCGCTCCTGCTGCCCCACCGGCAGCAGCGGCATTGGATCTACGTATTCGTGCAGGTCGTCTGTGTTCTGTGGTTTCTTGAAGGCAGCGTGCTGGATTTCAAATCCAGTTACGGAAAAGGCATGTTCTTCGGCGGCAATCCCACCTCTGCCTTCTTGTGGACTAACTCTCAGCCAGGCTTGTCGCTGCGGGTGCCAATCAGCAACTGGCAGGGAATTCAATTAATGTCCCTCACGATGGATGCAGCCATGCTGATCCTGCTCTTCATCCGCAGCCGTTCCGAATTCCGTACCATTCAGGAAGGCGAGCGGCAGGCACTGCTGATTCTAAAATCAGCGGGCAATCCTTCACCAGTTGATGCGGAGGCTGTACCGGCATGACGGCAGCGATTCACAACGTGCAGGATTTCGCCGACTGGCTGCCGCCAATGCTCGTGAAGGAACTGCGCCAGGGCCTGCGCGCCAAGATGTTCGTCTCCGCCTTTGTCGCAGTGCAGGCGGTCATGATCATCCTGCTGGGCTTCCGGCTGACGGGCGTGATGGGCGGCGACTATCTGCCGGACCATGTGGATGACTACCAATGGCTGGCCATCGGCGCTACGTTGCTGATCCTGCTGCCAGTGCGCGGACTGACGGCGATCAGCGAAGAAACCGCGCAGAAGACACTCGACCTGATGCAGCTCACCAGCATGAGCACCACGCGGCTGGTGTGGGGCAAATGGTGCGCTCTGGCGAGCCAGACATTGCTGCTAGTTGTGGCCCTGCTGCCCTATCAGGTGCTAACGTACTTCTTTGGCGAGGTGGATGTGTTTGCCAACCTCCAGCTCCTCGGCTGGCTCGTGCTCGCGTCGCTGGTGCTGACCGCGCTCTGCATTGCCCTGTCGTCCGCCCATGGCTGGGTGAAGTTCGTGTTGCTTGGGTTGGCGGCCCTGCCCATCGGAGCGTTTGGGCTGGGGTTAATCGAGCAGATCGATAGAGGCAATGGAGCTGGGGGCATTGTTTCGGAGGGTCCGAATGCCTCATGGGTTTTGATGTTCTTGTACACGGGTGCCATGATGACTGTGTTCTTCATGGCGGTGGCCTCAGCTCGCGTCAGCCATGTCGCGGAAAATACCTCTGCTACGATCCGTTGCACCGCCCTTTTCACCATGCTGGGCTCAATGATTGGCATCTGCTTGTCTGAATCCGATCAATCCTATGCCTGGATGACTCTGAGCATGCCGATGCTCATGTGGGCGGCGATGGAGGCGATGACGGAGCAGGCCTCGGTGATCCCAGGGATCTACATGTCCTGGGTCAAGATGGGAAAGGCTGGCGAGCTATGGGGACGAGTGCTCTATCCCGGCTGGGGCACGGGGATTTTCTTCGTGTTGCTGATGACGGCGGGGCTGGAAGTGGAAGTAGCGCTAATTGCGAGCAAGACCGGGACATGGAAAGATGGCACTGCTGACATGTTCGGCTGCATGTTCCAATTTGGCATGGCGATGCTGTTTCCTGGTGCGGTGCTTTCTGCCTTGCCCAAGGCGCGTCAGCGGCATGTCTTTTTCGTTCTCATGCAGGTCGCGGGCATCGCTTGGTTTGTGGCCTGCACGGCCGCGAATGGCGGCTCGCGGCCCAATGCGGTGCTGCTGGCGCTCTGTCCAACCTCGGCGTTTCTGGGCTGGGTTCCTTTTACCTATCCGAGCAGCCATGGGGTGGGCCATGCCGTCGCCGTGCTGATGGATTGCCTCATGCTGATCTGGATGCTGATGCGCGCCCAGACTGAATTTGACACCATCCGTCGCGGCGAACTCCGGGCGCGCCGCTTGCTGAACGTTGGTGCTACTGCCTCCGCCGACTCTTCCATTCCCGTCTCCTCCCCTCAACTCCCATGACTTCTGATTATCCCGACTGGCTGAATCCGATGCTGGTCAAAGAACTGCGCCAAGGCCTGAGCAAGGGCATGTTCACTGGCGTGTTTGTGCTGGTGCAGGTGGTCATGATCTTGTTTCTGGGCGTGCGCCTGCTGACGGCGGATGCCGATGTGGACCAGTACCTGGGCGGCTTCATGGATGGCGTGCTGAAGACCGGCCTGGGCATGATCGTGCTGCTGATGCTGCCAGCGCGTGGGCTCGCTGCGATCCAGGAGGAGAAGAAGATCCAGACCCTTGAACTGGTGCAGATGACGCGGCTGAACAGCCAGCGTATCGTATGGGGGAAGTGGGTGGCGATCATGAGCCAGATCCTGCTTTTTACCGTTGCCGTGATGCCGTATGGCGTGCTGCGTTACTTCCTGGGCGGCATGGAGATTCTCGACACTCTCGTCAGCCTTGGCGGCATGCTGCTGATGTCGATGACCGCGACGGCGTTCTGTATCTGGCTCTCCACCATGGGCGCAGGCGTGCGTGGGCTGGCGGTATTGTTCCTCGTCATAGGCTTTCAGTTCGCCACCATCCGTGTCATGGGCCTTGGCAGCAGCTTTTCATTGTTTCCAAACGATGCGCTCGCGGGAATTTTCAGCGCGATAGTCTCCACGGTTTTCCTGCTGACGATGGCCTCATCGCGCATCGCATCGGTGGCGGAAAATCACGCCGTGATACTGCGCGGTATCGCCTTGGTGGCTGGAATGGTGGCGCTGGCCGGCACGGTGCTGAGCGGTCCGCAATGGGCATACGTAGGCGTGCCGGTGATGGTATGGTCGATCTTCCTGGCACTCACGGAAATGACCAGCGAAGTGCCCAGCATGTATGCGCCCTGGCTGCGCTCGGGCTTGCCAGGCAGGGTCGCCTGCCGCATCATGAACCCGGGCTGGGCCAGCGGTCTCATCTTCAGCGCAGCCGTCGTGGCAATCATGGGCCTGTGTGACTACCTAGCCTTCATGACGAAGGAGCGGGACCTGATGAGCGCAGCCCTTGTTTATGCCATGTGCTACCTCGCCCTGGTCGTGCCGCTGGTGGTGATGCCGGTGTCCCTTGCTGTGAAACACCGTGGGATAGTGTATTTATGTTTTCATGCGGTGTGTGTCTTGATCATGATGATTGGCAGCGCCACCTTCAGTGCATCGGGCTTCGCCTTAGATTCAGTGACACCCACGGGCGCCGCACTATGGATGCTGTCGCACCGCGCCTCGCCCAGGGATGAGCACTGGCTGATGGGCGGCGTGGCGGCCCTCCCCATCGGGCTTCTCTGTCTGCTCTTTCTCTTATGCCGCTCGATCCGCGAGTTCAAGCTCATGTCTAAACAGGAGGCGAAGGTGACTTCGGCAAAGGCGTTCTCATGATCGAAGACTTCTCCGCTCTCCGCCAGCAGATGCGCGTGGTTGCCGAGATGGCGCGGCTGCCGCTTCGCTCCGGTTTCTGGAGCGGCATCAATGGCAGCATCAACGGCCAGGGCACCGGCAGCTCGCTGGATTTCCAGGACCAGCGCCCCTACGTGCCGGGCGATGATCCGCGTCACATCAACTGGCAGGCCTATGCGCGCAACGGCAGCTACACGATGAAGCTCTACCGGCAGGAAGTAAGCCCCCGCGTGGACCTGGTGGTGGACGTGTCACCCTCCATGTTCATCAGCCCGGCGAAGACGAAGCGCGTGTGGGAGCTAGCTTATTTCGCGGTGGAAAGCGCGCTGCAACTTGGCGCTTCGTTGAAGGTACATGCGGTGGGCAAAGCAAGCCATGAAGTGCCGCTGGCCCAAGTGATGGGCGGCAAGTGGGGGCTGGAGGAACAGACTGGCACGCCAGAAGGACCGCGCCTGGAATTGACGCCTCTGCGGCCCGGTGCCCTGCGCGTGCTTATCAGCGATCTCCTGTATCCGGCCGCCCCAGAGCGCGTGACGCTGCCGCTGATTTCACAGCGCGGGCGGGGCATTTTGCTCGCTCCCTTTTGCAAGGATGAGGCCGAGCCGGACTGGCAAGGCAACATCGACTTCGAAGATGCCGAAACCTTGCGGCGTGACCGGCGGCGCGTGCCAGAAGCAACCCGCGAGCGCTATCTCCAGGCCTACCGCCGCCACTTCGACCTGTGGCGCGAACCCTGCCTGCGCCAGGGCATCGCCTTCGCTCGCGTGGCCTCCGAACCCGAATTTATCAAGGCCCTGCGCGCCGAAGCGGCGGCGAGCGGCGCTGTTGAAATGACCTGACCTCTTCTATCCCGTGCCCGTCCACTTCGCCAATCCTATAGCCCTTTGGGCGCTGCTTGCCCTGCCGGTGATCCTCATCATTCACTGCTTGCAGGAACGTTCGCGCAGGCTGCGCGTGAGCACCTTGTTCTTGTTGGAGCGGGTGGCACCGGAGAGCGTCAGCGGAGCGCGCTTCGAGCGGTTGCGCACCTCGTTGCCGCTGTGGTTGCAACTGCTCGCAGCGCTGCTGATTGCCTGGATTCTGTCGGACCCGCGCTGGGCGAAGAAGGACTCAACTCAGACGGTGGTGGTGATCCTGGACAGCTCGGCCTCGATGTCCGCCTTTCGCGATGAAACGCGCACCGCCCTCAGCCGCACGCTCGGCCATTGGTCGCAGAATGCGGTGAAAACCCGCTGGCACCTGCTTGAAACCGACTCGCACAAGCCCACGCTCTATGCCGGTACACACCTGGATGAACTGCTCGCCTCGCTGGACCGCTGGCAGCCATTGAAAGGATCACACAGTAATGATCAGTCCTACATGGTAGGACGCTCGCTGGTGAAGGGCGGCGGCGGTTTGATCCTACAGGTGACCGATCACAAGATGGAGGTGCCATCAGACATCGCGCTGCTGGCGGTGGGCGAGGCGAAGGACAATGTCGGCTTCTCCGGCCTCACAACGAAGGTGGAGGATGGCCGCCTGAAATGGCGCGTGCTGGTGACCAATCACGGCGCGGCGGTGCAGTCGCGCAACTGGTGGCTGGAGCGCAAGCAGGAAGGCCAGCCCGCCAAATCCAAGCTGGATCTTCAGCCCTTGCAATCTGTGAGCCTAGAAGGCGAACTGCCGCCGGAGATAAGCCAGGCCACGCTGAAGCTGGATGCCGATGTGTTCCCGCTGGATGACACACTGCCGATGGTCCGCCCCGTGGAGCGCACGGTGCGCATTGACGAGCGCAAGGGCAGCCCGTCCGCCGAGCGCCTGCACAAGATGATCGAGGCGGTGCCCGGCGTGGTCTTTACCGCCGATCACCCGGATATCACACTGTCGGAAGTGGGAGGTGAAGTCACCACCGATGCCATTTTCTATGACTCGCCCGCGCCCGAGGATGCGAAGCTGGATGCGAGCTTCGTCGTGGCCGAAAACCATGCACTCACCCGTGATTTGAACTGGATGGGCCTGCTCACGCAGAAGCCCACGCAGCTTGCCCTGGTGGAAAAGGACACGCCCCTGCTATGGAAGGGCGATGCCGTGCTGGCCTTCCTGCGCCGCACCACCACGGCCGATGCGAAGCCCGTGCAGCAGTTGTTCCTCAACTGGGATCTGTCGCGCAGCAATGCGCCTCGCCTGCCCGCGATGCTGGTGATGCTGCAACGCCACATTGATGCGCGTCGACAAACCCTGGAAGGCGAGCGCACTGCCAACTATGAAACCGGCGAGCGCATCGCGTTGCCCGCTACGGACAAGCCATTGCAAATCACGCGAAACAGCAAAACAGAACCCTTCAACGGCCACGCTCCTGATGAGGCGGGCTTCTTTGAAGTCTCCCGCGAAGGCGCTCCGCTGGTGCATGGCGCGTGTTACTTCGCCGATGTGCGCGAGGCCGACCTGCGCGAATGCAGCAGCGCCGATACCTCCGAATCCCGGCGTCTGGAAGCCGTGCTGCGCGACACCGAGGCTGACCCGCTCACACCGCTCTGGGTCCTGATGGTACTTGGCTGTTTGCTGGGCGCGTGGGGAGCGAATACGAAGAGTGAAAAGTGAACTAGGAAGAGTGAAATCAGATCCATGCGTCTCTTAAATCCCCAATGGCTTCTCCTTCTGCCTCTGCTCCTCGCGGCGGGTTGGTTCTGGCCGCGACTGGGCTTGTTCCGACCTCTGCGGCTCGTGTGCTTGGCGTTCGCCATCCTGCTCCTGGCGCAGCCGCAGATGCGGTTCCGCAGCGATGGGTTGGATCTCTGGGTGCTGGTTGATCGTTCGGATTCGGCCAAGGGTCTGATGGGCACCAAGGTGGCGGAATGGGAGCAGATCCTGGACAAGTCCAAGGGTGCGAAGGACCGGCTGCATCTGGTCGATTACGCCGCGGAGGCAGGCACTCGCGGGGCGTTGATAACGGCGGGACCAAACGCCACAGATTACGAAGGCCCCACGACTGCTACCCGCTCGGCAACGGCGGTGAGCTATGCGTTGTCGCAGATGGAAGCGGATCGCGCCGGGCGTCTGCTCATCCTAACAGATGGCTACAGCACCGAACCGCTGGACGGCCTTGCGGAGCGACTCATCAAGCAAGAGGTATCGCTCGAATTCCGTCTTGACGGTGCCACAGTGGCGGGCGATGAGCGGCTGGCGGCGC
>JAQGPI010000626.1 GCA_028293175.1 Verrucomicrobiaceae bacterium
CTCGGAGGGCTGGCTCTCGCCGTGGGGATTTTGGTCGATGATGCGACCGTGGAGATTGAAAACGTCCACAGGCAGATGGCCTCGGGCAAACCCCTGGAAGAGGCCATTCTCGCCGGGGCCCAGGAGATTGCGGTGCCTGCTTTTGTTTCGACCCTGTGCATTTGCATTGTGTTCGTGCCCATGTTCTTCCTGCAAGGGGTGTCTCGGTACCTCTTCGTCCCTCTGGCAGAGGCCGTGGTGTTCGCCATGATTGCCTCATACGTGCTCTCACGCACGCTGATCCCCACTCTGGTGATGTGGTTTTATCGGAATTCTCCCTTCCATGGCGAGGGAGATCCAGAGCATGACAAGCCCGCCAAGGGCTGGAGCAGGCCCTTCGTAGCCATCCAACATGCTTTCGAAAGAGGCTTCAGCGCCTTCCGTGAAAACTATCGCCATTTGCTCGGCGCACTGGTAAACGTCCGCGGAGGGTTCATTCTCTTATTCCTGCTGTTTTGTGGCGGATCGCTGGTGATCGTCACCCAGCTTGGCCAGGATTTCTTCCCCAACGTGGATGGCGGCCAATTCCGTCTCCACCTGCGTGCCCGAACGGGCCTGCGTATTGAGGAGACCGCCCGCCTTGTGGACAAAGTGGAGCAGGTGATTCGCCGTGAACTGCCACCCAATGAAATCGCCGGTATCCTGGACAACATCGGCATTCCTAATTCGGGCATCAGCCTTTCGTATTCCAACAGCGGCCTGATCGGCACCGGTGACGCTGACATCCTTGTTTCGCTCAATCACGGCCACCAGCCGACCGAGCAGCACACCCGCCACCTGCGCACCGTGCTCAACAAGGAGTTTCCGGGCACGACCTTCTATTTCCTGTCGGCGGATATCGTGAGTCAAACTTTGAACTTTGGCCTTCCGGCTCCTTTCGACATTCAGATTTACGGTCGTGATCAGGCGGCCAATCGCGTCATCGCCGCCAACCTTGCTGACAAGGTGCGCCGCATTCCCGGTGCCTCCGACGTGCGTGTGCAGCAACCTGCGGATCAGCCCCGACTGATGCTGGATGTGGATCGCGAGAAGGCGGCGCAGATGGGCCTGAGCGAGCGTGATGTGTCGAACTCCGTGCTGCTCAGCCTCACCGGCAGCGGGCAGGTGTCACCGTTGTATTGGCTCAATCCAAAGTTTGGCATCCAGTACCTGGTGAACGTGCGCGCTCCGGAGCACACGATGAACTCGCTGGCTTCGTTGGAAAGCCTTCCCATTACCACCAGCCGGGTGGGCGAGGGAGATGGCCAGTTGCTGACCAATCTTGCCTCCATCAAGCGCACCCAGGGACCAGCCGTGATCTCTCACTATAACGTGATGCCAGTGATCGACATCTTCGGCGGGGTGAGCGGTCGAGATCTTGGTGGGGTGTTGCGCGATATTGAACCTCTCATCGAGGAAGCGAAGAAGGACCTGCCCCGGGGCGCCTATATCGTGATGCGCGGGCAGGCAGAAACCATGCGGAACTCCTTTATTGGGCTGGGCATGGGGCTGGTGATTGCCATCGTGTTGATTTATCTTTTGTTGGTCGTGAACTTCCAGAGCTGGCTGGACTCGCTCATCATCATCTCGGCTCTGCCAGGAGCGCTGGCGGGCGTTGTGTGGGGCCTGTTCCTCACGCAGACGACCCTGAGCGTGCCTGCGCTGATGGGGGCCATCATGAGCCTTGGGGTGGCCACGGCAAACTCGGTGCTGGTCATTTCCTTCGCTCGCGAAATTCTCCATGAAGGTAAAATGGATGCCGTAGGTGCTGCCATTGAGGCGGGCTCCACGCGCCTCCGTGCTGTCGTGATGACAGCGTTGGCCATGATCATCGGCATGCTGCCCATGAGCTTTGGCATGGGTGAGGGCGGCGAGCAGAATGCTCCGCTCGCGCGTGCCGTGATTGGTGGACTCGGGTTTGCCACCATTGCCACCTTGTTCTTTGTGCCCGCCGTTTTTGCCCTGGCGCATCAACGCCGCGCCGCACGACGTACTGTTTCCTCCGCTGATGTTTCCGGCCCTGACCTCGCTGCTGTCTAATTTTCCTGTCCTCTCTTGCTTATGAACTCGAATTCTGAACGCCTCGCCCTTGGCTCGACCCTTCGGGATGAATCCCCGGTTGTCGCCCCGGCGCGCAAGCCCCGCCTCGGTTTGTTGTTTTTCCTGGTGTTGATCCTTGTGGCGGCGGGCGTCTATGCAGGCATGAAACCGCGCCTGGCACAGCGCTCAGAAGTCGCTCAGGAAAGCCGAGAGCTTGCCATCCGCAGCGTGGGCGTAGTGAAGCCTGCTCCCGCCACCACCTCCACGCCGATGGTATTTTCAGGCGAACTCAAGCCCGTGGCCGAGGCTGTCATCTACGCCCGGGCAAGTGGTTATGTGAGCAAGTGGGATGTGGACATGGGTGCCCAGGTCAAGGCGGGCGACCTGCTGGCTGAACTCGACACTCCGGAGCTGGACAGTTCCCTTTCGCAAGCCCGTGCCGTGCTAGTACAAGCCCAGGCGGCGCAATCCCTGGCCGTGATGACCTCCAATCGGTGGCAAAAGCTGCTTGCCGACAGAGCGGTGAGCACCCAGGAAGTGGACGAAAAAAAGGGCGACGCAGATCTGAAGAAGGCAGCGGTGGACGCAGCGAAAGCAGATGTGCAGCGGCTTGAAGAGCTGCGCAGTTTCGCCCGCATCACTGCACCGTTCGACGGCACCATCACAGCCCGCAGCCTGGACGTGGGCAAGCTGGTCACTGCTGGTGGCAGCTCTGAACTGTACCGCATTGCGCAGACCAACAAACTTCGTGTGTTCGTACGCATTCCCCAGGCCTATGCACGAGCCGTGGAAGTGAACCAGACAGCCGAGCTTACCATGCCAGAACTGCAAGGGCGCTCCTTCAACGGCAAGGTCGTGCGCACCGCCGCTTCCATTGATCCCGCTTCACGCACCTTGCTGACGGAGATCGAAGTGGACAACGCGAAGGGCCAGCTCCTCTCAGGCAGCTATGCGCAGGTGCATCTGAACGCCGCCATGGACGAAGCTTCATTGACCGTCTCATCGAACACCGTGCTGTTCCGTGCCCAAGGCCCCCAGCTAGCGATCGTACATGACGATGGCAAGGTGGAGCTGCGCCTGGTCAAGCTGGGCCGCGATTTCGGCACGGACATTGAGATCATCAATGGCCTGAAACTCGGCGAGCGCGTCATTGTGAACCCACCGGACTCCATCTTCGACGGAGCTGAGGTGAATGCAGTGGAAGTTGAAACGACGGACAAAGGAAAGAAGTGACTGGGGCTGGTGCCCTATTACTTCACCGCCTCCATTGGTAAATGGGGCACAAGGGTATCGGGTGCCTGAACGTTCTGCTTGGCGCGTTTGGCCGCTTCTTTGACGAACGCTTCCTGGCTGCGCACGGCCTTGCCCGAGTCGAAGGGCAGGGTGACGTAGGTGCCGTCGGTCTGTAGCTGCCGGGCGTGGGTGTTGTCGCTAAAATGGGTCTCCATGATGCCGATCAGGCGCTTGCGGGCTGCGTTGTCTTCGATGGGCACCAGCAGTTCCACGCGCTTCGAGAGATTGCGCGTCATGAAATCAGCGCTGGCGATGAACACCGCCGGCGAGCCGCCCTGGCGGAAGTAAAAGATGCGCGCATGCTCCAGATAACGGTCGATGATGCTCACCACGCGGATGTTTTCGCTCAGGCCTTTAACACCTGGGCGCAGGCAACAGATGCCTCGTATATTGAGGCGGATCTTCACACCGGCGCGAGAGGCGGCGTACAGCGCTTCGATCATCTCGCGGTCTTCCAGCGCATTCATCTTCAGCATGATTTCCGCCGCCTCACCCTGGCCGGCGCGCTCGGCTTCACTTTCAATCAGGCTGAGCAGGCGTTCACGCAGCCCGAATGGCGCCATGGACAGGCGGCCAAAGCGCTGGAACCGCGAACGGCCGGTGACCGTGTTGAAAAAGGCTGAGGCATCCTCGCCGAAATCATCGCGGCAAGTCAGGTAGCTGATATCAGTGTAAAGGCGGGCGGTGTTCTCATTGTAGTTGCCCGTGCCGAAGTGCATGTATCGCCTCATGCGGCCAGTCTCCCGCCGCATGATCAGGCAGATCTTCGCGTGCGTCTTCAATCCCCGGACCCCGTAGATGATCTGCGCACCGGCATTGAGCAGGTCTTCCGCCCGATCTAGATTGCGGGCCTCATCAAACCGCGCCTTCAACTCCACGAGTACGGTCACGTGCTTGCCGGATTCCGCAGCTTTGATCAGCGCCTTAATGATCGCGCTGTTTTTGGCGGTGCGGTAAAGGATCTGCTTGATCGCTACCACGTCCGGATCAGCGGCGGCTTCTTCAAGCAACTGTAGGATAGGATCAAAGCTCTCAAAGGGATGTTGCAGCAGGATGTCCTTGCGCTTGATCGCGGCAAAGATGCTTTCGCCGGGTTCGATAGCGGTGCAGGGCTGCGACTCCCATTGCTTGACCTTGAGTTGCTCGAAACCGGCCAGACCGCTGATGTGAAAGTAGCTGCGCAAATCCAGTTCGCCTGGAATGCTGTACACTTGGGCGCTGCGGTGACCGCAGATGGCGCGGATGGTGCGGTCCAGCGCAGTCGGTGCGCCCTGCTCGATTTCGACACGGATGGTCGGGCTCTTGCGGCGCTCTTCGAGCACTTCCTCCATTTCGGTGACAAGGTCGAAGGCGCTTTCGTCATCAATGGCGATGTCGGTATTGCGGCTGATGCGGAAACGCGCGGAACCCTTGACCTCTTCGCCCGGGAAGAACAGCGGCAGGAACATCGTCACCACGTCCTCGAGATTCATGTAGGCATAGGTTCCCGCATCGGCCTCTGGGATGGTGATGACACGAGATAGATTGCCCGGAAGCACGAAAAGCACATGCCGGTCGTGGTCCGGTGCCGGAGCATCGGAAATCACATGGCAAAGCACCGCGATCTGCAGGGCTAGCACGATTGGCGGGCGCAGTGTGTCCACTGCCACAGGAGAAAGGACGGGGTGAATATGCTCCAGGAAATGATCATGCAGCGCCGTGCGCTGGGCGGGCGTGAGATCCCCGGCCTGTAGGCGGCGGATGCCATTGGCGACCAGTTCAGGAATGATCTCATCCTGTAGAATCGCATACTGGCGGGCGATAAAGCTGTTCGCACGTTGCCGGATGAGATCGAGCTGCTGTGTGGGGGTCTGGCCCGTCACGTCGCGAGTCCGGCGCCCCTCTTCCCTCATGAGCTGGAGACCGCCCACGCGGACCATGAAGAACTCGTCCAGATTGGAGGCCGTGATGGCAAGGAATTTTGCCCGCTCCAGCACTGGCAGGGTTTTGCGCGCCGCTTCCTCCAGCACTCGCTCATTGAAAGCTAGCCAGGAAAGCTCGCGGTTGATGAAGTGGGCTTCGGTAATGGGAAAGGGCGTAGCAGGCATGGCTCAGGGGAACGCTCTCAGTCAATGCCCCGGATTTGCCGTTTCGCCAAGCTCATTCACCCAATTGCAGGTAGCGCAATGTGACAATTTCTCGCGAGCCCTTACAATTGTACGCCATCCTTACAGTTGAGCGCCGTTTCAGTAAACGTACCCTACAGCAAATCATGAGCCCACCCAAGAGCGAAGAGCACCAGTACGACGAGAACATCAACCGTGCCGCCGCAAAGGCGGACGAGATTGGTTCCAAGTTTGCGCGCCAACGTGCCTTGAAGTCGGTGATGGACAATGGGATGCTGATGGTGAACTTGGTGAAGGACTACGCCATGGGTGCCTATCGCGAGGTGCCTTACTGGGTGATGGGCGTGACGGCGATGGCGCTGGTCTATGTGCTAAGCCCACTGGATGTGATTCCAGATGTACTCCCTGGCATTGGCTTCCTGGATGATGCCGCCGTGGTCGCCTTTGCCCTGCGCCTGATCGAGAAAGAGCTTGAGCGTTACAAGCACTGGAAGGACGGCGGGAAGAAACCGCCAGTTCCAGCGGTCAAAGGTAAGGTGATAGACGTTTGACGCAGGGCGAGCGGAAACGTCGAGCCATCAACGTTACCATGTGGTAATGTTGAGTTGATCGATGCTGCTTGCCTCCCCTTCAACTCTCTTCGTAGGTTCATGCATACTGAACCCATGAGAATTTTGTTTGCTGAAGATGACCCTGAGCTTGCCCGCCAAACAAGGGGCTGGTTAGGGGAGGCGGGTTACGAAACGGTCTGGTGTGCGACAGGCGAGGAGGCTTTGAAACACTCACTTAATCCTGCATTTGACGTGGTGATCATGGATGTAGGCCTGCCGGGGATAGACGGCTTCGAGATCGTGGAGCGCATGCGCGGCAACGCCATCCGCACCCCTGTGCTGTTTCTCACGGCGAGAGAAAGCGTCACCGACCGCGTGCACGGCCTGCAGGTGGGCGGTGATGATTATCTAACCAAGCCCTTTGCGCACCCGGAGCTGCTGGCACGCATTGAGGCTCTCCACCGCCGCGCTACCAACAGCCTTGCGAATGCCACCACCAAGGCTGGTTGGCGTCTGGACCCCACGCGCCGACGAGTGCAAGTGCGGGACATCACGGTGGACCTGCAACCGCGCGAATGGATGTTGCTGGAGCTGTTCATGGCGAACGACGGCAAGGTGCTGAACAAAAAATTCCTGCTGGAAAAGGTGTGGGATCTGCATTTCGACCCCGGTACCAACGTGGTGGACGTGATGGTCTGCCGCCTGCGTCATAAGATTGATGAGCCAGACCGGCCTTCCCACATTCAGACGCTGCGCGGCAAGGGCTATGTTTTCCAAGCAACCATTTGATTGGCGAAAAGAGCTGCGGCGGCTGCCTTCTGCCTGGCACCTTTTGCTGCTACAGGCTGCGGCCCTTCTGGCATCCTTGCTGTTGTTTTTAGCGTTGGCGTTCTGGTCTATACGCCGTGATCTCACGAATGCATCACGCGAGCGCATGCAGGAAGAACTCGTGGAACTGGGCGCTTTGTACAACTATGGGGGCCTTCCGGTTCTGCGCGTTGCCGCAGCCGCACAGTCCGACGAGGCTCACCACCGCATCGTGCGCGTGACCAATGCCGATGGCGAGCCCTTGATAGAATCGCAAGTGCCAGAGAAGAACGATGATGTATGGCGCAAGCTCGTGCCGTTTTACCTTGTCGCAGGCGAGGCGGACTGGCATATCCTTGCCGTTCCGCAACAGGGCGGAAAGCTGGTGGTGGGCCGCATCGGGCTGGCCGATGGCAACCGCCTCTGGTATGCGCGGGCTGACGGCGAGGAACTGGTGGCCGCGGGAGCGGCGACGCATGGGCTGCTGATCATGGGCGCGCTGTCGTCAATGTTTGGATTGGTGCCGCTGCTGTGGTTTGTGCAGAAGGTGCTGCAACCGCTGCGCACCCTCATCCGCGGAGCGCACCGATTGGCCGCAGGATCGGGGACGGCACGGCTGAGTGCGCCGGATGCGATTCCGGAGCTGACGGAATTTGCGCAGGAGTTCAACACCAGTCTGGACCGAATTGCCACGCTCACCGGCGAGCTGCATTCGGTGAATGAACATCTGGCGCATGAACTGCGCACGCCCCTGGCGCGCATTCGTGGCAACTTGGAGAACCTCCTCGATCACTGCGGTTCGCCGGAGGCGGAGGATGCGGCGGTGCGCGGCATGGAGGAGATCGACCGCGCCACGCAACTGGTTCATTCAATCCTCAGCATCCGGCTGGGCGATACCGGAACGATGCGCCTGCACCTGGAGCTGACCTCGCCGTTTGAGCTCATTTGCGATCTCGTGCAGCTTTACGCCCCGGCGGCAGAGGATCGCGGCCTGACGATCGAGTATGATACCGAATCCGATGCGCTGGTACTTCTAGATAGGCAACGCGTGCGGCAAGTGGTGACCAACCTGCTGGACAATGCACTAGCCTACACACCCACCGGCGGACATATCACGCTGCTGCAAAAAGTGGATGGAGATGGCTTTCTTTTGCGTGTGCAGGACACTGGGCCCGGACTCACGGCCAAAGATGAACAAAACATCTGGCGACGCTTTGCCCGAGGCAGCGCCGCCTCCGCCAAAACACCCGGCACAGGCATTGGCCTTGCTCTGGTGAGGGCTGTGGCGAATGCCCACTTTGGTGAGGTAGGGGCCCGCAACCGCCCGGAAGGCGGTGCGGAATTCTGGGTCAAGCTGCCATTGACTCCAGATGTGGGCGAGCCGCTGGAGTGAGGGGGTTGCGCGGCGCGCTGTCACCTTCTAAAGTACCCGCATGAGCACCTGGACAGCCCCGCAACCCGTCAACCTTGTGGACCTGAGTTTCATGGACACGCGCTTCAAGCTCATTGAAGTCGCGGCGTTTCTTGACCGGGTGCAAAAAGCAGGGCAGGACGGTGACTTTCGCGTGCAGCGATTGAAGCAAGCCTTGCAATGTCTGGCCGGCGATGAGCCGGAGCGTGCGAAGAGCGTGCTGCTTGCTTTCAGCGATCCGACCACCGAACCCATTGCGAAGGCCCACTTGCAGGGCGCGATGGGAGCATATCGTTGCGAAGACAATAGACTTGAAGACACCAGACAGAAGACCTGACTTCCTT
>JAQGPI010000020.1 GCA_028293175.1 Verrucomicrobiaceae bacterium
CCTCGGAGGCGCAACTCGCCCCAGCCATCACTTATGGCAAACTGCTGCCTCTGGAAAGCAAAGGTGCGCAAATTGAAGCTTCCAAGAGCATCAAGGCTTCATTTGACAAAGCCCTGAAACTTGATCCTGGCAATGACCTCGCCTGGCATGTGGCTGGTCGCTGGCACCGTGTCCTGGCGGACGTCAGCTCACTGAAGCGCACCCTGGCATCTCTTGTTTATCAAAAGTTGCCCACTTCCACGAATGAAGCAGCGGTGAAGTGCTTTGAAAAGGCCATCGAAAGCAACCCCAAGCGTCCGATGCACTACATCGAACTTGGCCGCGTTTACGCACAAATGGGGCGTGCGGACGAGGCCCGCCGTCTAATTCAAAAAGGTTTGGCGATGCCCAACACTGAAAAAGATGATCCAGAGACGAAGCAGCGCGGTCGTGAGGCTTTAGCTGCGCTTTAAATAATAGGGTATCCGAGCTGAAGCCACTCCTGCCGAATACAAAAGCTGTGAATGGCTCAGTGCCGGTGGTGTACAGCCTTTTAGGCGATAAGGAAAATCATGTGGTGGGCCGGAATGCGGCTGAAGCCTGGACACCAACGGCGTGGCAGCATATAGGACTATAATTCCTAATGCTGTAGGGACGAGCGAGTGCCCCCAAAGTCCACAGGGGGACAGAAACATTGGTCACAGCCTCAGCTGTGGCTCTGACTTGCCCTTCAGTTGAGACGCAGACTGGCCGTAAAAAGGAGCAATCGCTACTTCACTCAATTGTAACCAGTGGTGCCTTAACGGCCCGCGACGGCAGATCGCACAATGAGCCCTCGATAAACGTGTGATGCCACAGCTGCGTGGCAACCACGGCAGCGAGGCCCATTTCCATGGAGAGACGGGGCACACCGGACATCTCCCTGAAATCCTTGCGCCAGCGCCGTACGGAAGCGACATCGAAGTAGCCCGTGCGCTTGAGCGATTCTTCGCTCAACAATTGTCCGACAAACGGTGGCTCAGGTTCAATGTGGAAACTGTCGAGCGGTGCGCGGAAGATCACTTTGCGGCGACGCGCCACTGAAGGCGGCAGCCAGCGGTCCGCCACCTCTCGCAGTAGGTGCTTGTCACGGAAGCCTCGGAGCTTCCAGCGAGGATGCAATTTGGCGGTGAAATCGAAGACGTCCTCATCCAGGAAAGGATAGCGCACCTCAACCGATGAATGCATGGACACGCGGTCGCCCTTCGCTTGAAGCAGATGACCGGCCAGCGTGACTCGTGCCGCCACCCAGATGCCGCGATTCAAAGGATGCCACTGCTTGGCGCGCTCAAGGTTCATGCCTAATCCTTCCCACGGGCGCTCCTGTTCGAGGACTTGGTGCATGGAGGCTCCATACAAGCGCAGCTTCGAAAGACCGAGAACCCCGTAACTGTCGATCCATGCATTGGGTCCGGCCACAGCCCTTTCCACTGCATCGCGCATTTCGGGCGGGTACTGGGGCACATTTTGCATGCGCAAGAAGCCACGGCGCAAGGTGTCACTCACTTTGAGGCCAGGAATGGCGTCCAGATAGCTCAGGGCCTTGGAGATCTTGTACCAAGGATAGCCTACCAGCCATTCGTCGGCCCCCTCCCCGGTAAGCACCACTTTCTGGCCGCAGGAGTGAACCTTGGCGGCCAGTTGCAGCAGGGCGGCGCAGGAGGTGTCGATCACCGGCGATTCAGCCGCTTCGATCAGCTTGGGATAATTCGCCAGCGCATCCTCGGCGCGGAATTCTTGCACAATGGGCGGCTTGGTGCCCACATGTTTCGCCACTAAACTGGCAGCGCTGAGTTCATCCAGCGAGGGGTCATCAACTCGGATAGTAAAGGTATTGATTGATTCGCCCTTCAGCTTGGTGGCCATGGCCACAATCATGCCTGAATCGACGCCGCCCGAGAGATAAGCACCCACAGGCACATCGGCGCGCAGCCGCTTTTCCACGGCATTAAGCAGCACTTGCTCAAATTCATCGACCAGCTTCTTTGGATCCTTCCCCTGTTCCTCGTCCCCCTCGTTGGGAAAGTCCATCTCCCAATAAGGCTTCACTTTCAGCAACTCGTCCGGATTGTCCTTGCCCGGAGTGAGCTGGATGTAGTGGGCAGGAGGCAGCATGTTGATCCCTTCAAAACAGGTGATCGGTCCCGGCATGGCCGAGAAAGTAAACATGTGGTCGATGCCGCGCCGGTCAGGCTTCGCCTCGATCATGCCGGAGGCTAGAAGGCCCTTAATCTCAGAGGCAAAGAGCAGCCAGTCGCCCTGGCGGCTCCAGTACAGGGGGGCGATGCCGAAACGGTCGCGGCCAATGGTGAGCTGATGGCGCTGCACATCCCAAATAGCGGCGGCAAACTGACCACGAAGCCGCGTAAACATCCCCTCTTTGCTCTCCTCCCAGAAGTGAGGCAGGATCTCAGTGTCGCAATGGGTCACCAACTTGTGTCCACGCGACTGCAAGCCGGCGCGCTGCTCGGGATAATCGAAAAGCTCGCCATTGAAGACAGTGAAAACACTCTGGTCTTCATTGCTCATGGGTTGCTGGCCGTCGGCAAGGCCGACGATGCTCAGGCGCCTGGAGGCCAGGGCCACGCCAGGGCGCATGAGATAGCCTTCCTCGTCCGGACCACGATGAAAAATGGCATCCGCCATGTTTCGAATGATGCTCTCAGGCACCGCACGTCTACCCGCTAAATCCAACACTCCTGCAATGCCACACATGTGATGATTCTCCTGCTCAATACTTTTGGTTGCCAAAGAATCGTTTTTGCCGACTCAAGTGAGCCTACGCAATGCCAAAGCCACGACGAGCAAAAGTTGACGAAAATAAACCCGCCCGTCTGAGGGCCGATAAACGATTGAAATGCATGTAGTGCGCGGCGTTACATGCCGCGATAAATGCCCAGAAAGGCATGTGTGTTGGAGTATGGAGCGGCGGGAACAATGATTTGCCAACCACCAAAAACTTCTTCACTATCAACCGGCGCCAAAGGCTGCCAGAAATTTATGCGCGAGCAAGGTATTGCGATTATTGGAATGGGGTGCCGCTTCCCGGGCGGTGTCAACGATGCGGAAGCTCTTTGGAAGATGCTGGCCGAAGGAAGAGAAGTTGTTTCGGAGATCCCCGCAGACCGGTGGAACATCGAGCGGTTCTACGATGCTGAACCCGGCATTGCGGGAAAATCCATCGCCAAACGCGGCGGCTTTATCGAAGGCCTCGATCAGTTTGACCCTCAATTTTTTGGCATCTCGCCTCGCGAAGCGCCGTATGTGGATCCTCAGCAGCGCCTGCTGCTTGAGACCGCCTGGGAAGCGATGGAAGACGCGGGCGTGGTGCTTGACCTCGAAAAAGGCACGGACATTGCGGTTTTTGTCGGCGTCTCGCACAATGACTATCAAATCATCCAAGGCACGCCCTGGGATTCTTCCGGCATCAGCCCGCACTCGCCCACTGGCAGCGCGCACAGCATTGCGGCCAACCGCATTTCGTATTGCTTCAATCTCACCGGCCCCAGCATTGCGATGGACACCGCGTGCTCCTCTGCGCTTACGGCAGTGCACGTGGCCTGTGATCACATCCGCGCTGGTCGTTGTACAACAGCTCTGGCTGGCGGCGTTACCATCATGATCACTCCTGGCGGCTTCATCGGCTTCTCGCAGGCTTCGATGCTTTCCCCAGACGGCCATTGCAAGGCCTTCGATGCATCGGCCAATGGATTCGTGCGCGGAGAAGGTGCCGGCATGGTGATGCTGAAATCATTGTCCCAGGCGATTGCCGATGGGGACCCCATCCACGCCGTGATTCTCGGCACCTCGGTCAACCAGGACGGCCATACCAATGGCATCTCCCTGCCCAGCCCGGAAGCGCAAGCCCGGCTGGTGCGCGACGCTTGCATTGACGCCGGAATTGATCCCTCTGAAATCGGCTTCGTCGAAGCTCATGGCACCGGTACCGCCGTGGGTGATCCTATCGAAGCCCACGCTCTTGCAGAAGCCTTGTGCGCGACTCGTAAAGAGCCGCTCGCCATGGGCTCGGTGAAGTCCAACCTTGGCCATCTCGAAACCGCCGCCGGTATCGTGGGTCTGGTGAAGGCCGTGATGGTGGTGAAGCGCGGCCAGATCCCGGCCAGCCTACACTTCGAAACGCCGAATCCGAACATCAACTTCGATGAACTGAAACTGCGCATTCCCACTTCGCTCGAACCATTTCCCGACACCTATGCACGCCGCATGGTGGGCGTGAATTCCTTCGGTTTCGGCGGTGCCAACGCACATGTGATCATTGCCGAAGCCCCTGCTCAAGCACCCGCTCCAAAGCAGCCGAAGCCCACCGGCGAACGCGCCTGGCCACTGATGATTTCAGCCCGCTCAGAGGACGCCTTGAAGGCATCCGCCGCGCGTCTTTCCGAATGGATCGATGAGCATTCCCAGTCCAACGGCAAGTCGCCAATGCTGCCGGATCTGGCGTACACGCTGGGTGATCGGCGCAACCATCATGCTTACCGCCTGACGCTGGTGAGCAAGACCACGGGTGATGCCGTGCAAGAGCTCGCAGGCTTTGCCGCTGGCGAGCAGGGCAAGGCCCGTACTTCCTTTACTCCACGGCCAGAGCACGCTCCGCGCGTAGGTTTCGTCATGAGCGGCCAAGGGCCGCAATGGTGGGGGATGGGCCGCGAACTCATGGCTAACGAGCCGGTGTTCCGCAAGGT
>JAQGPI010000027.1 GCA_028293175.1 Verrucomicrobiaceae bacterium
ATCATAGAGGAAATGATCTCCTTCGCGGATAGAGTTGAAGGCGACTTTCAAGGGCGAACGCGCGGGGTTGGTCACCAGCATTTTCGGCAGCTCGCGTGGACCCGGCGGCAGATGCGGGAAATTGACGTTCCAGTACTCGGCATCTTCGAGAGATTCGGTCAGCAAGCGGCGTAGGATTCCAGTGGTCCACTCGCTCACGCGCGGCCAGTCGAAGCCGACGCCGCCGATGATATAGTGTGAGAACGCCATCGCTTTGAGGCCGTGATAGGCCGCCTCACGCACCGCAGCTACTGTGCCGGAGATGGCAATATCCTGGCCCATGTTGCCGCCCTGGTTCACCCCCGAAAGCACGGCGTCCGGCTTGAGGCTCAGTCCAAATAAAGCGATGCGCACGCAGTCCGCCGGAGTGCCATGCACGGCATACTGGCCCTTGCTGATTTCAGTAACCTTTAGCGGTGTGTGGGTGGTGACCCGATGCCCGCACTGCGATTGCTCTACCGCTGGCGCGACGACGGTGCAGGTGGCTCCCATGGCGAGGGCCGCATTTTCCAGCGCCAGCAGGCCGGGAGCATGGATGCCGTCATCGTTGGTGAGGAGGAGGTGCATGGAGAAAAGGAAAAGGGATAAGTAAAAAGTGAAAAGGGAAAGAGGCAGCTGTCAGGGAACTCAGAACCCTTTTCACTTTTTACTTGCCCCTTTTCACTCAGGGTTTCGGCTGAAAGAACGCTCGCTGCTTCTCGGAAATCGGCATGCCAAGTTTCTCCATCACCATGAGCATGTCTTCCCAAACTTGTCGGCGGGCGATCATGCCGCCGCCTTCTTGTTCCTGGCGCAGGATGTAGGAGGGGTGATAAGTCACCATGGTGGGAATGCCGTCCACTTCATGGAAGCGGCTGCGCAGGCGACCAACGGCCCCTTGTAGTCCCAGGCCGGTGGCGGCGGTGGCCCCGAGCGCAACGATCACGGTTGGGCGGATGAGGCGAATCTCGGTCTGGATGTAGCGCACGCAGGCCTCCATCTCTTCCGGCGTTGGCTGGCGGTTGCGGTTGCCCTGGCCTTCGCCCATGCTCGGGCGGAATTTGCAGATGTTGCTGATGTACACCGTGGGGCGTTGCAGGCCCATGGCGTTCTCGATGATCTTGGTTAGCAACTGACCCGCCGGGCCGACGAAGGGCTCGCGTTGCCGCTCCTCTTCTGCTCCCGGGGCCTCGCCCACAAACATGAGCCGAGCCTCCGGCGACCCGACGGCAAACACCATCGTTTCGCGCAAGCTCCCTAGCGCACGCGGAGCCGGATCGGCCTCGGCTATCGCGGCCAATTGAGCCAGTTTTTCCGTCAAGGTCGCACCCGGCACATCGATCACCGTCCAGCCACCGGCAGGCGCTGCGGGCTGGGCTTCAGGCGGCGCCACGGGTGCAGGCGTTGGTTCCGGCGCACGAGAGGCAACGATAGGAGCCGGCCCGGAGGTCAGAGCCTGGCGCAAGGAACCTAGCGGTGGCGCATCCTGAAACTCATCATAAGCTCCAGCCCGCTGCCCCGCCCGGCCCTGCACAGGAACCGGAGCCGCCGAGCGCATCAAAGGGGCCTGCCCACTGAGTTTTGCCAAGGCCTCGCGCGCCTCCGCATTCAAGGGCACCGTTGTGCGTCCCCCCAGCCTCAATTGATCAAGGTGGGCGCGCAGCAGGGTCACAGCAGCAGAGGACATAGTCCCGGTTTAATCACGCGATGAAGGACGAAGCAAGGGGAGATTGGCCTGAGTCCGAAAGTGCATCGTGCTGACCGTGTGGCGAGGCCTGCCATCCGATGAACAAACATACCACCGACCGGCGACAATTGCGGCGGATCAAAGGACAACAGGCAACCGAAGGAATAAGTCCGGCGTTTCGTTCTCTTATGTGAGGGCCGGTGTTTCAAACCGCTGGTCCGCTCAGAAAACAACATCATTAACACCATCATGAAGACAACACTCGTCCTGATCATCACCGCCATTGCCGGAATGTCTTTTGCGGGTCCAAGCGATTCCGCTGCTTTTGCCATGCGCGCCGCCCGTGAAGCCGCCGCGCGCAACGAACAAGCAAGCAATCGCATCGCCCTGGTACGCAGCGCTGAAACCAACAACGGCGCTCAGCAGAAGAACGCCCATCAAAAGCAGTGCTGCTGCAGCACCCGCTAGTCTCGTTGCGGGTACATTGTCCGTTTAAACATCCGCCCGTCTGCGATTTCGCAATCGGGCGTTTTTTTTCCAGGCCACAGCCGCTGAACTTAAATCCTCTTCAGCAGCAACCGGCCCTTCACTGCATCGATCGTCACCAAGTAGTTGGACAGGACGCCATTGCCCAGCAGTCCCGCCTCGTCGGGAAAGATCTGGCTCCGATGCCAGGCGGTCTTGACGTTGGTTAAGAGCTCATTGCCAAGCTGCACTGATGACCGGGACGCAGTGTCGCCGCTACCCACCCAATGCAAACCATCGTCGCAGCCGGTGTCGAGCCGCGTCCATTTCGGCGACGCACCATTCACGGACAAGGCCACGCAGAAGGCGGCATGGGCGGTTTTGAGCTTCATCACGGTGGCCCCTTCATCCGCCTCGGCCCGCTCCAGCAGACGAATCGTGGAGTTCTTGAAATTAATCTGCACCACGCGGTGACGCAGGAAGTCCTGGCCGATCAAGCCGTCGATGGCGCGGCAGCAGAAACTACTGGTGTGGCTGAGGTCCAAAACCAACGGCGTCTGGCTCACGGCGATGCCGCCTACGCTCGCCTGAAAATCACGGGCTCGAAAGGCCGCCACGCCTGCTCCCACTCGTTGCACGGAGGTCGGCTTTCCTATGGGCACTTGCAATCGAGCCGAGGCATCCGCGCTTAAGACAGTTGATCCCGCGCCGGAATCCAGAAGGAAGTTTAACGGTCCCTTGGCTCCGGCTGCAGTCACCTTTACCCATATAAGCCCGTCCCGGAATTCAAACGGGATGACCGTCGCCGACACCTCGGTGAAGGCAGCGAAAAACAAGCAACCGAGCCAGGAGAGAGTGGCAGAAACACGAGGCACAGGCTGCTGTTAAGCAGGCGTTGTGCCAACAGGTGTGCTTGCCTAGGCCGGCTTGGGGTACACAACGATTCCAACGCGTTCAATATGGTCGCGCAGCGGCGCGTGGGCAATGTGCTCGAAGGGCTGGACCTCGAACCGATAAGGCAGGGGGAGTTCGTCGAGTTCGGCGGCGATGGATTCAGCCCGGAGAGGGTCTACATCGCCCCAGATGGCCAGATCGACATCGGAACTGGGAGTATGGGTGCCCTTAGCGCGGGAGCCGAAGAGCTTTGCTTGGGAGACCTCCGGATGACGGTGAAAGACCTCGCTCACCAGAGCTAATTCGCGAGATGTAAGGGCAGGCGCGTTCACTTGAGGTTTTCCTGAACGAAGAAGTCGTGTAGTGCCTCCATAGCGGGCAGATAACGAGCATGGATAGCTTCGACAGCCGTTTCGAAATTGGTCTGGTTATAAGTGTGGGATAGAAGATTGCGGTGGTCGAGCATATCAATCCACACTTGGCCGTCCGAAAGGAGCTTGGCGGCGA